>DATBCN010000712.1:0-7988 GCA_036270475.1 Candidatus Angelobacter sp.
TCCGCAACTTCCAGGGCAAAAGATGGACCGCTGATTGCGCCGATCTTCGGAGAAAATCCACACAGGCGAGAGACAACTTCGTGAATCACTTCTGTCATGCGCAGCAGCGTGTCATTTTCAATGCCCTTGGTGGCGCTCACAAAAAGCATGTGGGGCTGCAGCCATTGCGCCATATGCTCAAACGTGCGGCGGCAATGGTGTGACGGCATTACGCTGACAATGATCTCTACGCCGGCAAGGGCTTCTTTGAAGTCGTTGGTCGCGGTTATCGATCCTGGCAAAGGGAAGCCGGGAAGAAACAGGTCATTGGTCCGCGCAGCGGCAATGCTCTGCAAAACTTCTTTTTCCAGCGCCCAAAGGCGGACTTCATGGTCGCCGCGGCGTCCGGACACCATGGCCAGGGCCGTGCCCAATGCTCCCGCGCCGATGACTGCAATCCGGCTCAAAGCTGTTTCTCCGCGACAGTCGGTTTGACAGCGCCAAAACGGCTTTCAGTCCCAGCAAGTAAGCGGCCGATATTCTCATGGTGCTTGAGAATCACAATGAGGGATACTAACGATGCGAGCAACAATGAAAGCCAGTCCGATGGTTGAAGAAAATAAGCTGCGGCGGGAAATGCAATTGCACCCAAAATCGAACCCAGTGACACAAACCGCGTGACCACCACAACGACAATAAAAATTGCCAGGGCCAGCAAAATGGCTTTGGGAAACAGAACGCAGAAAACGCCCAACGCGGTGGCAACTCCTTTGCCGCCTTTAAAGCGCAGCCAGACGGGGAAAGCGTGGCCCAGGACGGCAAACAGAGCAGCCACAGCCATCAAACGCAGTGCCGGAGCACAGGAAAAAGTGATGAAGTTGCCACAGACGTTGTATTTCGATTTAGCCAATTCAGCGGCCAGCCAGACGGCCAGCACTCCTTTGAGTGCGTCCAGCGCCAGAGTGGCGATGCCCAATCCTTTGGCGCCGGTCCGGGCCACATTGGTTGCGCCTATATTGCCGCTGCCAATCTGCCGTACGTCTTCACCGCGAAAAATACGCACCAGCAGATACCCGAAGGGAATCGAGCCCAGCAGGTATGCAATTACGGCGACGATGACGTAAAGAGTGACCATGAATTTACGGCAGTGTCTTACTCCAACCCAAACCGCTCCAGCTTCGTGTACTTCGATCCACCTTTTTGCGGCTGGCTCTGGTACAAAAAGAATTCGCGCGCAGACATTGTACCGAACTGCGGAGACGGGTCCGTGAGCAGCGCTTGCAACTCGCGCAACGGGCGCGAGCTTGTCCGCGCCAGCGTCAGATGGGAACGGTACGGTTTGGTTTCACGGGCGATGCTTAGGCCCGCAAGCGCCGCGTCGATGGCCGATGCCAGCCGCGGCAGCGGCTCCCCGCCATCCACGGCCGCCCAGAATACGCGCGCTGCTTTAGGGTCCGGAAAGAATCCCACGCCTTCAAACTTCACGTCAAATGGCGCGGCTTTCACTGTTGCCAGGGCTGCTTTCATTTCCTCAAGACGCGCGTCATTGAATTCGCCCACAAACTTCAGCGTCACGTGCAACCCTTCCACGCGTGCCCAGCGGGCGTTGGGCGCCAGCTTACGCGCGCGTTCCATATATTCAGCCAGGCGCGAGCGAATATCCGCGGGAATATCCAGTGCAATAAAAATGCGCATTGTCACATCAGCTTGCGGCGAACCATGTCCAACGCTTGCTGCACTGCCCAGTGGCGTATGCGATCGCGGTCGCCGGGAAAAGTTCTCTCCACCACTTCTGTCTCTTTGCCGTCCGCCAGCGCGTGGAAGACCAGCCCCACGGGCTTTTCCACCGATCCACCGCCGGGGCCGGCAACGCCGGTAATGCCGATCCCGTACGTGGATTTGCATTGTGCCCGAATGCCTTCAGCCAGAGCGGCGGCAACCTGTTTGCTGACCGCTCCATGTTCCGCGATCAGTAGCGGCGGCACGCCGGCCAGCGCAATCTTGACCGAATTGTCATAGACCACTGCGCCACCCAGGAAATAACGCGAGCTTCCTGGAATGGAAGTAATGGTCTCGGCCAGCATTCCGCCGGTGCATGATTCAGCCACCGCCAGGGTCGCTTCACGCATGCCAAGGTAATAGCCCACAATCTGCGCCAGGCTCTCCCCTTTGCTGGAGAAAATCGCGTCTTCGAACTCGTCTTCCAGTTGCGAAGCCAGCGCGTCAACTCTTTTTTGCGCTTCTTCCATGGAATCGGCCTGAGCGCGCAAATGGAGTTGCACCTCTCCCGGACTTCCGGCAAGGATGGTGGTTTCAACTCCGGCGGCAGCTTTGTAGATAGGCGCGGCGCGTTTGTCCACCATTGATTCGCCGATCATGCCGATTTTAAGTTCACGAATGGCAATCTGTTTTGCCGGCAACAGTCTTTTCAGCCGGTCCACGCAGTGCTCTTCAAACATGGCAGTGAGTTCATGTGGAGGGCCGGGCAACAGAATGATGATTGCGTTGCCGTTTTCATCGTCAATATGCAGGAACTGTCCGGGGGCGGAACCGCGTTTATTGTCCAGCGCTTCTGCGCCCGTGATTACGTCACCCTGGCGTTCGTTGTTTTCCGCCATCTTCCAGCCGCGTGCGGCAAAGCGTGCGCGCAAATCTTCCACAATGCGGGCATGGCGCTGCAGCGGACGGCCCAGCACTTCAGCCACGCACTCACGCGTCAGGTCGTCCTCGGTCGGTCCCAGGCCGCCCATAAAGATGACCACGTCTGTCCGTGACAGAGCTGTACGCGCCACGCGAACCAGGTCAAAGCGGCGGTCGCCCACTATGGTTTTAAAACTTACTTCCACACCAAGCCGGTTGAGTTGCGCGGTAAGAAAGAGCGAGTTCGTGTCCTGGCGGAAGGGGGTCAGCAGCTCTGAGCCAATGGCAATAATCTCAGCGTTCACTCAAGCAGTTTAAATGAGCGGAAGGCCATGCACGCCCCAGGGGAGATGGAAAACCGAGCTTCTTGTGACCAGGACTGCGCCGTTGGTGCGGGTAAAGGCCAGGCCAACCAGGTCATGTCCGGCGACCACCAGGCTGGCGGTCTTTTCAGGGGTGATCTTCACAATGCCGCGCTTGCCCCCCAGCGAAGCTGCAACGTAGAGGTTTCCCTGGACGTCAAAGGCAAGCCCCTGAGGCCGTCCGAGGCCCCGATAGAAGACCGCGACGGTCCCATGCGGGTCAACGGAGTAGACGGCATCAAAGCTCGATGTGGTCGGGCCGGTCACGTAGAGTGTGCCATTGGGAGCAAAGGCCAGATGATACGCCGCGATGCTTGGCTCCAGGGTGGCAAAGACAAATATCTGCCGGTCAGGCGCAATCCTCCAGATAGTCCCGCTGCGGTCGCCGACATAGAGATTGCCGGCCTTGTCAAAGGCAATGCCCGTGGCCACGCCCATGCCCTCGGCATATGTGCTGAGAGTGCCATTCTGGGCCACGCGATACACAGTGCCGTCATAGCGCGAGGAAACATAGAGAAGGCCCTGGGGATCAAAAGCCAGCCCGGTGGCGTTCATCAGGTCAGCCAGGAACGGCTTTGGAGGGTTGTAGCTGGTGTCAATTTTGTAGATTGCCACCGGAGCTTTTTGTCCGCGTCCGCCGGAGTAGGTAACGTAGATGTTGCCATCGTGGTCAATGGCAGGGTTGGCGACTGGATGCAGGCTCTCTGCAATCGGCAGGGCGATCTTGAGTTCGCGGCCATTGCTGGTATGGCCATTGGTTTGGACGGTCACTTGCCCCGAATGTGCGCCCAAAGGCACCCGGGCAATTACGAAGTCCTCAGAACTTACTACCAGCGAGCCGCGCATGCCGCTGAAAGTGACTTCAGGCCGCGCGAGTTGGGGCGGCTTAAGGGCGCGCCCAATGATCCTGACCTCGCCTCCGGGCAATGACGCAGCCGGGTCAATGGCGTCTATATAGGGATTGCCATCGGCGTTCTTTTTTCCCAGCAAGCTTTCTGTAATACCCATGGAGGTGCGGCCTAACGCGCTATAAAGTGTAGCCATATCTGCAACAGGACAAGCGCGTACAGCCCTGCTCCAACGTCGTCCATCATAATCCCGGTCCCTCCCGGCAGAGATTCCAGGCGGCGGAGAGGAAACGGCTTCACGATGTCAAAGCTACGAAAGAGTATAAAACCCGCCACCATGTATTTCCAATGCACCGGAACGCCGATCAACGCAATCATCTGCCCGGCGACTTCATCAATCACCACAAAACCAGGGTCTTTGATACCGCTTTCACGCGCCACCACCGTGGAAGGAGGAATTCCAATCAAGGTAACAGCGACTGAGGCCAGCAGGGCCACCCGCATTTGCGATTCTGGCAGCAGCCAATAGCTGGCGGCCCACCAGAGCAGGACAGTTACGGCTGCAGCCCACGTTCCCGACCCAGGCTGCAAATGCCCAATACCAAAAAAAGTGGCAATCAGCCAGGAGAAGCGGGATTTGGGGGTTGTTTCAACGTTTGAGGGTGTCATGGTGGCAGGAGCAAGTGAATTTATCTTACGTTCATATCGTCCCGTGTAAACCGCCGATTCGCCTTTGACATGGCGCAGGCGTTTCATTAGAGATTCTGCCTCCTGCGCATAAGAGCGGCCGGCAAACTGGGCCAGCCATTCGCGGAAAGCCGCATTGAGGGTCTTGTTCTGGGCACGCGCCGCAAGGCGGGCCCGCTGGATCAGGTCTTCGTCGGCGCTGAAAGTAATGTTTTACTAAGTTACATGATAACCGAGTAGTTCAAGGTAAAAACAGGCTGCGGGGAGGCTTTTTATCGAGAGGGGCGGCTATTGTTCTTCTGAAGAATGGCCGTCAGGAGACGGCCGGCGGCGAGACTGCTCTTCCGCTATGTTCTCCAATTCCTCAGGATCATTGATGGCGGTGGAGATCACATATTTGCCGCTGGCCCATTTGCCAAGATCAATGGTGCGGCAGCGGTCGCTACAGAAAGGGAAGTCCTCACTCGCGCTCGTCACCAGGGTGCGGCAGATGGGACAGCGAAGCGAACGTGTTTTTTTCCTGGGCATACAGTGATTAGATGTCCTGGACTAGCCAAGGATGCGCGCGACCACGTCATAGTCATGCGCTTCAGTAATTTCACAGCGATAGAATGTGCCGGGCGCCAATTCTTCGTGCCTGCCAAAATCATTGATAAATAATTTGCCGTCGATTTCCGGGGCGTGCATGGCGCCTCGGCCTTCCCAGAGCAGATCAGTCTCTTCTGACGGACCGAGGGCGAGCACGTCAACTTCTTGCCCAACCAGCTTGCGCTTGTTCTTTTTACTGATCTGGCGCTGGATCTGCATCAGTTTTTTGCGGCGGCGCTCGATCTCTCGCGGAGGAACTTTGTCGGCCAGATGGTAGGCCGCTGAACCGTCTTCGTCTGAGTAGCTGAAGACTCCCAGCCAGTCAAACTGCGCGGCCTGGACAAATTCGCAAAGTTCAGCGAAATCGCTTTCCGTTTCGCCGGGAAATCCGACGATAAAAGAAGTCCGCAACGTCAGATCAGGAATGGCGCACCGCATCTTCTCAATCGACTTAAGAAAAATCTCCGCGCCCGCGCCACGTTTCATGCGTTTGAGCACGGAGGCTGAAGCGTGCTGCAAAGGAACGTCAATATAGGAGCAGATCTTTTCGTTACGGGCAATGGTTTCCAGCAGCTTGCCGGTGATCTTGTTGGGATAGGCGTAGAGGAAGCGCACCCAGCGCAGGGCTTCAATCTGCGCCAACCTTTCCAGCAGCAGGGCCAGCCCGTCCTTCAGGCCAAGATCTTCACCATAGCAAGTGGTGTCCTGGCCGATCAGCGTGATTTCGCGAACGCCGTTCTCTGCCATGCGCTCTGCTTCCGCGATTACAGATTCAAAATGCCGCGAGCGAAACTTACCGCGAAGCTGGGGAATGATGCAGAAGCCGCAAGGATGGTCGCAGCCTTCGGCAATCTTGATGTAAGCGGAAGCCTTAGGCGTGGCCAGCACGCGCGGGGTGGTCTCGTCGTACAGATAATTTGGCAGGTCGGCAATGGCGCCGTCCCAGTCCGCGCGGGAAAAACGTCCGCTTTGCTCGCGGGCCAAACCTTCAGCGCGCGCAGGCATGCCCGACTTTAGCGCTTGGCTATGGGATGAATGGTTCAGAATTACAAAGGGTGAATTCTCCGCCGGAGTTGTTCCCGCGCTGATTCCAGCAGCTGCCAGAATGGCATCCAATTCACCGGTGCCAACCACGGCATCCACTTCAGGGATATTTTTCTGGATCTCCGTGCGGTAACGTTCCACCAGGCATCCGGCCACGATCAGTTTTTGCGCTTTGCCGCTAATCTTGTGTCGCGCCATCTCCAGGATGGTGTTGACCGATTCCTGCTTGGCTGAGTCGATAAAGGAACAGGTATTCACCACGATCACGTCAGCATCTTCCGCGCGGGCTGTAATCTGTGCGCCGCCGGTCTGCAGCATGCCCATCATTACCTCGCTGTCGACGAGGTTTTTGGGACAGCCCAGGCTCACAAAGCCCACTTTTAAAGGGGCTTGGAGGGGGGCAGATTTCTCCTGCGGAAGCGTTATTATGGGGTCTTCGATTGACATGCTGTCTATCTATTGTAGCATCGAAATGGCCAGTGTTTTTGCGGCTCCGCTTGGGTCAGAGGCCGCCAAACGGGTACAATCGGCGCTAGCGGGAGGATGATAAAAACATGAGAAACCACCAAGTAGAAAAAACATCATTGTTGAAGCCTGCCATTATGGCCATTGCTCTGTTGCTGATTATGACCGCTGCCTGGGCCAAGGGAAGCAAGACGCCTGCCAAAGTTGTGAATATGCAAAACGGCCAGGGAAAGAGCGTGGGAACAGCGACGCTGCGCCAGTCGGCCGTTGGAGTAGCCATCAAGCTGAATGTCCACGACCTGACGCCGGGCGACCATGGGATCCACGTTCATCAAGTTGCAAAATGTGATGGCCCGGATTTTAAGTCCGCGGGGCCGCATTTCAATCCTGACGGGAAAAAGCATGGTTTAGAGAGCGCTGACGGTCCGCACGCCGGGGATATCCCCAATTTTGTTGTAGACGCCAATGGCAAATCCAAAGCCACCGTGGTCGCCAAGGGCGTGAGCCTGGGTGACGGCGCGAATTCGGTCTTTACCGGTGGCGGCACGGCCCTGGTCATCCATGCCAAGCCAGATGACAACAAAACCGATCCATCCGGAAACTCAGGTGATCGCGTGGCGTGTGGCGTGATCTCGAAGTAGAAGTAATTGTTTTCTTGAAACGCCTGAGCGAAGGTGAAGCATCCTTGCGCTATAGGCGAAGGATGCAGGCTCGAACTGACTGCGAATGAACGCGAAAGCCATGCGAATTGTTCTGGTTCGTGTTCATTCGCGATGATTCGCGGCCCAATGCTTTTCTCTGCTATAGGTATCCCGCTTTTGCTTCGGAATTTCAGACAACGGCCGCTCAAGATTTCAGAAAGGGCTCATCACAACTTTGCCTTCCGTCGTCCGTTCCAACTCGGGCGCGTAGGCACCTAGCAATTCCCGCCGCCACCACGTGCCTTCTTTGCGCTGAGTGGCACGGTCAGTAAACCAGTACTGCCAGATCACGGCACGCACTTTCTTAGGCGGCGCACTAGCAAAAGGGTTGCCGCCAAAAAGCGCCAGCACGTCCGGTTCATTGCGTAGCAGACGTTCTTCCATCTGAACGACAAATGGGTAATTACGCCAGTTGCTGAGCGAGGCAAACCACAAGTCCCAATCGAAACGCGGCTGATAGGGCGCATAGATGCCGGGGGCCTGGAGCACGTCCTGCGGTTTGTACCGGAAGGGATAGGCTGTCCAGTTCTTGCCATCGTTCGATCCCTGGAATTCGATCTCATAACGTTCATGCGTCATCACGGCAAACAGCCCGTATTGGTTGGCGATGCGAAATGGATCCAATGCGCGTGCCGGACCGAGAGGCAGGCGCGGCATGTGGGGAACAATGGTAA
>DATBCN010000713.1:0-4067 GCA_036270475.1 Candidatus Angelobacter sp.
CGATCAGGTTGTGGATTTCATGCGCAAGTCCGGAGCGGTTGACGAGCCGACGATCCAATCTGAAACCGACCGCTACATTGCCTGGCCTGCGCAGGCGCTCAGCTACAAACTGGGTCAGCTCAAATTCCGTGAATTGCGCGACCGCGCACAGAAAGCTTTGGGCGCCAAATTTGATATCCGTAGCTTCCATGACGAAATGCTCAATGGCGGGACCTTGCCGCTTGACCTGCTCGACGCGCGCACGGACAAATGGATCGCAGAACAGAAATCAAAGTAAATCAAGATATGAGTTCGCGGCGGAAAATCGAAGATATGCCCGCCGCGAAATGAAGAATCAGCTTGCGATTGTGAGCCTTCTTACAATCTCTTCCACCACGGCGTCCGCGCGTGCGGCGATCTGCTGCGGCGTCTGGTCCTGGATGGGATGCTGCACGTAAACCGCATCAAAGCCCGCGCGGCCCAGCGCACTGGCCTGGATGCGCGCCGGGGCCGTGAATTCCGTGGTTGCCACGGGCACAGCAGGAATGCCCAGATTCTCTAAGCCAATCGTGTCGTGCAAACTGCACGTTGTGCATGACCCTCAATCCGCCAGCCCTTCCACCACCGCGTCCATCGCCCGCAATTGTTCAATGATCTGCGGCGGCGCGTTCTTTGAAAATGTCGGCTTGCGCGTGCGCAGCACCTCCGCCGCGCCGTACTTTGTCCGCAGGATCTCTTCCAGCCGGTCAAGAAAGAAACTGCCGCCCGGCTTGCTGATGTCGAGCAGGCCAATCTTCTTTCCGGCCAGGCCCTTCAGCCGCGCCGGCGGCGTGGCCGCTTTCGCAACGCTTTCATTTCCTGGATGAACTATCGTGACTGCCATACTGCGCTCCTTCTATTTATCTGGAATTGGATAGGTGACCATCTGGCTGCCCGTTGGCCCGGTTGACCAACTACCCATCACGGCAGAAAATTTTCCCGCCGTTCCGCCCGACACAAAAATGCTGATCGCCTCCGGGGAGCGGAATTTCTGGTAGCACCTTTCCCCGCGCACCGTGATCTCTTTGTAGTTCGCCGCCAGTTGCGTGCCTTCCGCGCGCTGCGCGTCAGCATAATAGCGCACAGGGATGCCGGTATTCTCGAACAGATACTGCCGCGCCTGCTCCTTGGTGAATCCGTCCCGGTGGATGGTCTTCACATGCTCCGGGCAAAGCACCACAATCGCTTCCGGCATCAGGCACGTGCGATAGCTCCATACCGTCGCCAGCGCGAATGAGATTGTCTCCAGCACCATCTTGCCCTGGTGCGCTGTGTGCTCGCTCACGCCGCGCGGCGGCTCTGCGGCAAACAATGACACCGCGCTCTGCTCGCGCCGAAGTCCGCGCGTGACATGGAACGGTTCCCACGGGTTCTCTTCTTCATTCTCCGCAATGCAGAAAGAAAACTTGCCCGGATTCCCCAACGCCGACATGTCGATTCCGTCCGGCCTTCCACCGCCGATGTTCAGCAGAACCAACTGAAATGCCCGGCCCAGTGAACTATTGGCCCGCGCCACGTTGGAAAAAACATTCTGGCGTGACCAGAATCCCAGCTCCTGCCGCACTGGCCCGTTCAACATCACCAGCGGAGCGGCAAAATGCGTGGTCGCCTGCACGCCGTGCAAGTTGAATCGTTCGTCACACGCCGCCCGCAACAGCGGCAGCAAAGCGCGCATCATCTCCGGCAGGCAGCCTGCCATCACTGCGTTCGCGGCAATTTTTTCTACTGTTGCCTCGCCATAGAAGGGCGGCACCCGCGCTATTACCGTCTCCGCCGCCAGTCCGGTGGCCTTCACCATGGCCGCAACTTTTTCAACCGTAGGCGGCACAACCGGCAGCGCGTCGCCAAACCTTTGCCGGCAGTATTCAAAAAGATCTTCTTCGTCGGCGAGGGTAATGCGGGTAGCTGGTTCAGCCATGCGCCGCAGGAACTTCACGCCATTTTCCTGCGGTCCGCCCTGTGTTTCCGGTTCAAGGTGCCGCGAACTGCACCCCGGCTTCCACGCCGGAGCGCCATCATCGGGCGGCGCAATCGGTCTCTGTCCCAACGCGGCGGCCAATTCGTTCAACCCCTGTTTGTCAAAGCCAACCAGAGTTCGCTGCACCTGTCCGCCATCATCCAGCAGGTAGAACGTCGGCACGGTCTGCGGACCGTAAGCCCGCGTTATCTTCAGCCCATGGTCCAGCTCCACCGGGTAATCAATTTTCAACTGCCGGACAAACTCCCGCGTGGACGCCTCATCATCCTGCGAAATACCGATCACCCGTACGGAATCATTTTTTAGAGCGTTTAAATAAGGCAGGGCCAATTGGCAGGTAGGACAATCTGTCTCAAAGAAGACCAGAACGGCTTTCTTTCCAGGCTGAAGTCCGGGAATGGCGGGCGCGCTTTCAATCTGCGGCATGCAATAACGATAAAAGGTAAGCGGGCGATCTTACAAGCTGGGCCTGCAATCAAGCTGGATCCAGCAATCTTGTCCCTATAATCCCAGGCCGCGCTTTCGCTCGTAGACCGCAATCTCCGTTTCATGTTTCAGCGTGGCGCCAATTTCGTCTAGTCCTTCCAGCAGGCATGTGCGGGAGAAGGGGTCAATCGCAAAATTCGTCTTGAAAGTCCCATTGCCGGAAACCTCGCACTGCTCCAGATCAATCCTGAGCCGGTAGTTCCCCGCTGCATCGCGCGCCACGATCTGCGCAATCTCAAAGGGCCGCAACACGACCGTGAGCAGTCCGTTCTTCAAACAATTGTTGGCAAAGATGTCGGCGAAGGAAGGAGCGATGACGGCGCGGAATCCATAATCCCGCAGGGCCCACACCGCATGCTCACGCGACGAGCCACAGCCGAAGTTTTTTCCCGCCAATAGAATGCTCGCACCGGCATACTGCGGAGCATTCAGTGGAAAGCCGGCGGCAGGCATGCCGTCGCGGTCAAAGCGCCAGTCAAAAAAAAGAACATCGCCATAACCGGTCCGCCCAATGCGCTTCAGGAATTGTTTGGGAATAATCTGGTCGGTATCAATGTTGTCGCGCTGCAACAACGCGGCAATTCCGGTATGGACAGTGAAACTCTGCATCGCCATCAATCCTTGTAGTGCCAGTTGCGTATATCCACGAACCGACCCGTTACGGCTGCCGCTGCTGCCATGGCCGGACTCACCAGGTGCGTGCGCCCGCCTGCACCCTGGCGGCCTTCAAAATTGCGATTGCTGGTGGAAGCGCAACGCTCGCCCGGTTTGAGTCGGTCCGCGTTCATGCCCAGACACATGGAGCACCCGGACTCGCGCCACTCAAAGCCTGCTTCGGCAAAAATGCGGTGCAATCCTTCCTGCTCAGCAGCGCGCTTTACCTGTTGCGATCCCGGCACGATCATCGCCTGTACGCTCTGCGAAATTTTATAGCCCTTCACCACGCGGGCCGCGCTGCGGATGTCTTCCAGCCGCGCATTGGTGCATGAGCCAATAAAGACCCGGTCCACGGCAATGTCTTCAATCCGCGTGTGCGGTTTGAGGCCCATATACTCAAGCGCCCGGGCAATACCGTTGCGTTCGGATTCATTCACGCCCCGGTCAGGCCCGGGAACTTCACCGGTAACGGGCGCGGCCATGCCGGGATTCGTTCCCCAGGTCACAAACGGCGCAATCGCCGCCGCGTTGATCTCCACGGTTGAATCAAAACGCGCTCCCACATCTGTCCGCAACGTTCTCCAGTAGCTCTCCGTTTCGCTCCATGAACTCGCCGCCGGAGCAAACCGGCGGCCCTTTAAATACGCAAATGTTGTCTGGTCAGGCGCAATCATGCCCGCGCGCGCGCCGGCTTCAATACTCATGTTGCAAATCGTCATGCGCGCTTCCATGGAGAGATCGCGAACCGCATCGCCTGCATACTCAATTACATGGCCGCTTGCTCCGTCCGTCCCAATCTGCGCGATTACCGCCAGAATCAGATCCTTGGCAGTAACGCCCGGAGCAACCACTCCTGAAAATCGCACCAGCATCGACTTTGGTTTCTTCTGCACCAGGCACTGCGTGGCCATGACATGCTCAACCTCTG
>DATBCN010000714.1:0-12215 GCA_036270475.1 Candidatus Angelobacter sp.
GTACATGCAGATCGCCGATGGCGACAAACTGGTCATACTCATCCACGATGCACTGTGTGCGCTCTTTGAATGCCTTCTCGTCCTCGGGAGTCCACCAATTCTTGAGATTACCTTCCGGATCAAAAAGCGCTCCCTGATCGTCAAAGCCGTGCGTGAGTTCGTGGCCAATTACCGCGCCCATGCCGCCGAAGTTCAAAGCGTCATCGGCCTTGAAGTCATAGAACGGCGGCTGCAGAATACCGGCGGGAAAGTTGATGTCGTTTTCCGTGGGATCGTAATAAGCGTTGACTGTGGGCGGCGTCATCTGCCATTCCTGCTTGTCCAGCGGCTTGCCAATCTTGGCGAGCTGGCGATGCGTTTCAAACGCATTGGCGCGCAGTGAGTTGCCCAGCGCGTCACCCTTTTCGATCTTCAGAGCGCTGTAGTCTCGCCATTTGGCCGGGTAGCCGATTTTATTTCGTATGGCGTCCAGTTTGACCAGCGCCTGCTTCTTGGTCACGTCTGTCATCCAGGGCAATTCGCTGATGTCCTGGCGCAGCGCTGCTTCCAATTGGTTCACCATTTTCAGCGTGCGCTCTTTTGCCTCCGGCGGATAATATTTTTCTACAAAGACCTGGCCCAGCGCTTCACCCAGGTCGCCATCGGTGGCGGCCACGCAGCGCTTCCAACGCGCCTGCAGCTCTTTGGTTCCCTGCAGTGTTTTTCCGTAGAAATTGAAGTCTTCATCCACAAATGCCTTGGGCAACGACTGCACCTGCGAATGGACAAGATGCCAGCGCAAATAGGTCTTCAGATCTTCCATGCTAACGCTCTTCAATTCAGCGTCGAGCGCTTTGAAAAAATCGAGCGTGGCCACGTTGAGGCTGGAGAAGGCCGGCGTTCCCATGTCCGTGAGGTATTTGCTGAACGAGAATGAAGGCGTAAGGGCCTGCCACTCCTGCTGGGAAATCTTGTGATAGATCTTCTCCGGCTCGCGCCGCTCCACGCGGTCCATGGCGCCTTTGGCCAGCGCGGTTTCAATATCCATTACGGCTTTGGCTTCCGCGGAGGACTTTTCCGGCGAATCGCCGAGCAGCTTAAAAGTATTGGCAACGTGTTCGACATACGCTTTGCGCAACTCAACGGATTGAGCGTCATCTTTCAGGTAATAGTCGCGGTCCGGCAGTGAGATTCCGCCCTGGTCAGCCTGTGCGATTACTTCCTTTGCGTTTTTGAAATCAGCGCCGGAATAGAAGCTGAATACACCGCCAATCCCCTGGCTATGCAAGTGAGCAAGAAGAGCTGGAAGGCCGGCTTTGTCCTTGAGCGCATTGATGTGATCAAATTCAGGCTTAAGCACGGCGATGCCTTTTTTATTGATTGCGTCTTCATCAATGCAGGTGGAGTAATAGTCGCCGATCTTCTGCTCATTGGCGCTGCGGCCCGTGGCTTTGGCGGCGTTCTCCAGAATGCCGCGCAGCACGGTGCGATTGCGTTCGGCCAGCTCCCCAAAGCGGCTCCAGATGGATTGATCATTGGGGATAGGATTGTTTTTCTTCCAGCCACCACAGGCAAACTGGTAAAAATCCACGCATGGGTCGGCCGTCTTATCAAGCGCGGAGACAAGATGGTTGTCTATCTCTTTGCGGTCCTGCTGGGCAAAGACTGCCGTGGCAGTCAGGCTTGCCAGCAAAAGTGCTGGCGCTAGAAAACGGAATAAACGCATGGTGTTTTTCCTCACTCGGGGTTCTCTAAAAAAGCGGCTTTCTGCGTGCAAGAAGCGAAAGACGGCGCACAATCAAGAATTAACTTTCACCCTGCCAGGATGCGTGCAGATGCAGGCAGCCGTCTTTAAAATTCAGATCCAAGCGTACATATCTCAAAATACACGGAAACGGATGGTGAGATATTTCTTGGGGTTTTCACGGATCGACTTGACCAGGTTCCGCGTCTCCACCAGGAGTTGATCGGTATTGTTGTACACAGACGGGTCTTTCAGCAGCTTGCCGGCGCTTCCTTCGCCTGCTTCAAGCCGGTCAGCAATGGCGGAAAGTTTCTCAAGGGTATTGCGCAGCTTGCGGGCAAACTCTTCGTCTTTGAACAGCGTGCCTGCAGCGCCCTTGCCAGCGTTCAAATCATCCATCAACTTATTGGCCTTGGCAAGGGTCTGGTTTGCGTTGTTGTAGAGGCTCTCGTCCTTCACCAGTTTACCCAGATTGCCCTTACCGGCGTTGATCTCATCCACCAGGCGGTCGATTTTATCCACCGCGTCGTTGGCTTTGCGATACAGACTGTCGTCGGAAAAAAACTTGCCGATGGTGCCTTTGCCGTTGCTCACGTCATTCAGCAATGACTGTATCTGGTTCAGGATGCCATTTATCTTGTTGACCGTGGCGGGATCACGGATGAACTGGCCCAGCGAGCCTCTGCCGTTCTGGACCTCCGCTAGAATGGCGTCGGCCCGCTTTACCAATACATCAATGTTCTGCAGTGACGTCTGGCTGGTTTTGACAACATCCTGGATTCCAGGAGCAGTACCGGGGATTAGCTCGGCATTATCGCCAACCAGCGGGCCCTTCGCATCCAGGCTGTCAATGTCGACAAAAGATTCGCCCAGCACACCGGCCGTCTCGATTGTGGCTTTGGAATCGGTGTGAATAAATGGCTGATATTTCGCGTTCACCTTCATGATTACTTCAATCGGGCTCTTTGGACGCTGCGGCGTTACCGGGACTACGCGAATGGATTGAACGTTGCCAATGGGAAGGCCCTGCAGATCAACCGGCTGTCCGGGGCGAAGACCTTCAGCGTTGTCAAAATGTGTAATGAGGGTAAGTTTTTTGGTGAAAAGCCCTCCGGTCCCGCTGATGAGGAAAACGAGAAGGGCCAGGGTCACCGAACCAACAACAACGGTTATCCCAACCTTGAGTTCAGACCACCTGAGCTGCTTTTGACTTGGCAATGGAGTTGTCGTAACTTACGCGAAAATCATAGCAGATGCTCCCGCAAGTCACTAGAAAAGCGCATTTATCAGTGATGATTCATGGCCTAGCGGTGCGTGACCCCAGCGAAACATTGAAGGGTCTTTTTTTAAACGGCAACAACGCCTCTCCATGTCCTGGAGCACAGAGCCGCCAGCAGATAGGCAACAGCCGCGCAAATCAGCGTGACGGTCAAGCCATAGTGAATAGCAATAATCATCGCCATTACCGATCCCAAAACACTGGCTGCAGCGTTCAGTGCCCAGGCCCACTCCACCGTCTTTACCAGACGCAACCCGGAGGGGAATGGCATGCCCATCAGGAAGCCCAAAGGCGCAAGAACAAGTCCGCTCAACAGCAGTTTCACGATGAATGGCAGGCCAACCGCCATCGAGAGCAACCGTGGAAGCACAAGCACATTCACCAGAATCAGGCCGACGATCACCGCCAGCAAGGGCAAAATCCTGTTGCTATTGGAGATCCACCGCCGCGCCGCCACGCTGCCCGCGCCGCTGGAAAGCAACAGAAGGAACACAACCACGGTAAGCGCATATGTGGGATGGCCGAGAAAGAGCACGAAACGCTGGATCAATGAGATTTCCACCAGGATGTAACCAAAGCCGACGGCAATGAAAAACAGCAAGGCAAGGAGGCTGGTTCGCCGCCCATCACCCTCATGGCGGTGATGCAGCGCCAGAGGCAAGATGAGAAACGCCAGCACTGCGACAATCGAGATAATGAAAACCATTCCCAGTACAACAACGCCAAGGTTGATGCGCCAATCCATGCCTCGCCCGGTCCCGGCCATGATGTTTTCGATCACGTGGCGAGTCTTGAGCGTGAAGAAGAAAAACGGCGCGCTGTCACTCACCGGCGAGACGTTGTAGGCGTAATCTTTGGCGAAAAGTGTTGGGTCATTGGATTCGATGAGTTGGCGGAAAGCCAGGGCAGCCGGCGGCAGCGCGAGTGGCGTATAGACAGCCGGATGGAGATACATGGTGGGCATGGAACACTGGACGTTTGGCCCGCATGAGGAGGCCGGTTCGAGGGGAGGATTGAGCCAAACTAAATTTGGGTTCTCGCGCACATGCGCCGCCACTGCCGCGTATTCAGCCGCCGTGAATGGCGATTTCCTGGCAAGGACCAGCACCGGCCTGCCGTCCTCGTCCAGATTGCCGTCGGCAATAATCACGAAATGATCTTTTGGATTGGGCACGCCAATCTGGTGGAGCGATTCGATCGCCTGCGACACAACGCGTAGCGCCTCGCGCGGCTGTTTGAACTCCCAGCGCGTGATGGCAATCATGCCATCCGGCTTCAGATGATCAAAGTATTCGCGAAACGCTTCAACGGTGTAGAGATTGTTTTCGCTCAAGGCAAAAGCCCCGGCCGCGGTAGAGGCCCAGGTATCCACCAGCGTCATCTGCACCACGTCATACTTATCGTGCGAGCCGCGCACATACGAACGCCCATCCTGGACATGGATGTGGACCTGAGGCAGATTGTAGAGATGAAAAGAATAATTCGCGTAGTAGCCGCGCATCACGCTATTGACGATGGTTGGATTGATCTCAATTCCGGTCACGCTGGGACTGCCATTGGCCACGGCCCGCATCACGTCCACGCCGCCGCCTGGGCCGATAATGGCAAAGTCGCCGTGGGGTCGCAGCACATTGGCCACCGAGGGCGCTGCCGCCATCAGGCTTTTCTTCCAGTTAAACCCTGGCTTTGCGGGAAGACCGGTATGCGTGGGTGTGGAGGCGCCATCCTGGTCCCAGCGTGCCGGGTCAGTGTTCATGATGGCGGTAGTAGCATCAGCGTCAATCACTATGTAGCGTCCGCCGAACTGGGTATTGACCTCAATACGTGAGATGGCATTCCAGCGGGCAAACTCCACCCATTTGGGATCGCGATAAGCGCCCTTGGCGTAAATCACGTCAACCAGCTTGCCTGAGTAATTCGCTGCGATCAGCAGCATGAATACCGTCGCCAGTGCGTAGCCGGCCCAGCGCAGTTTGGCAGTGCCCGCCCATAGCGCGGACGCCAGCGCCATTAAGCCTGAGGCCAGCAAAAGAGCGTTAGGGGCGCCGATCAGGTTCAGCAGAGGAACCACCAGCAGGCAGGCAGAAGCTCCACCGGCCAAGTCCGCGCCGTAAAGATGAGGGATCTGGCCTGAGGATCGTGCAAACAGCACGGAGAAAAGCAGTCCGGTCAAGAAAAATGGGACTGCGGCCGCCAGATAGATGATTGTCAGCTTGCCGAAGTTTTGTCCCGTGACCGCAAGCGACACCGGCGTGTGGAGTACTACTTCCACCGAGGCCAGAATGAAAATTGAGTTCAGAAGGCAAAGCCGTACGCCCAGAGCGCGCATATCAAACCGCTCAAGCCACTCCCGCCGGATATGAGCAAACACCCCGCCTGACCCTAATCCCAGCAGCGCGACAGAGATGGCGAAAAATGCAAAATGGTAGAAGAGCACCACGCTGAAAAGCCGGGTAAGTGCCAGTTCCAGCAGCAAGCTGGCAAGGCTGACCAGGGCTACGGCCAGCATTACGGCCCGCAATGGCATTGGTTGGGAGGAAGTCTGACGCTCAGAGACTACAGCGGTTAGGCTCATTCGGCTTCAAGGGTCTCACAAGCGCAGCAGTTTGCAAAGGCGGGGTGGGAGTTACAATTTCTGTAAAGCATCCAAGCGGCGATTTTCCGGTTTACCCATTTCCTCAGTTTGTGCAGACTCAGCAACGTGGTTTCCCGGCTTTGTTTTTTGCCGCTGTGACTCACGTGCATGTGCAATTCCAGAAAACATCTTCTGCGCCAATTGAGAGGTCCAGTGAGCCAGCAGGGCGGTACCGGGCTTTGCGGGCGTGGAGTAAAAATCGGCCCGGAAATTCGCCGCCTGCCCATGAAAGTCGCGGTGCAGGTCCTGGTAAAGGTCCAGGAAAGAAGCGGCTACTTTTTCCCAGCGATAGTTTGCAACAGCGGCCAGCGCGTTTTGCGTTTTCTCCGCAACCAGCTTCGGCGTGCTTAGGATTTCGGCAACTGCCGCGGCAAAGTCTTTTGCGGTTGGCGGCGCCGTCCATGCATTTTCCAGATTGGCGTAAGAAGTTACGCCGCCAGAATCAGGCGCCACCAGAGGCAGGCCGGAAGCCATGGCTTCAAGCGGGGCAATGCCGAAGGGCTCATGCGGATTCGGATGAACAAAAACATCAGCGTTGGCATACAGCGTAGCCAGCATTTTGCGTTCCCTGATGTGGCCCAGAAAACCCACGCGTCCCGGCATTTGCGCGGCGGCGTACCGTTCCCATCGGGCGCGGTCCATGCCGTCGCCTGCGATCAGCAAATGGTATTTCCCAATGGAAAGGCGGTTCAGGCGCTCAGTAAGTTCAAACAGCAGCCTTATGTTTTTCTCCGGCGCAATCCTGCCGATATACAGCAACAAAATCGCGTCTTCTGGCGCGCCGCTGACGGCAAGGACCCTTTTTCGCCCTTGCTCGGACCTGTGGGACGGCGAAAATTCATCCAGTTCTACTCCCATATGGCGGACCCATGTGCCGCGCGAAACCATGTGCCCGGCGGACGCAACGCGGAGCTCTTCCGCCGTGTAGTGCGAATTCGCGATGTGATGATCGAAGAAAGGGAAATAAACCCAGTGCATGTACCACGAGCAAAATTTCTTTCCCAGGGGAACCCATTTGAGATAACTGCGAAAATTGTCGTCCATGCGCTCGCTGCTTAGCCCAATCACAACCGGACGAAAATCAATAGAGCCGAGCAGCCGCAAACGCAAAAGTCCGCCCAGATATGCCAGCGTATATTTGTCGGATATCTCAACCACGTCCGGCCTTTCTTCAGCCAGGATTGCCTGCAGCGCGCTCTCTTTGAACAAAAATTGCGTTGGATAGATGGTGCGGTATGAAGAATTAAGAATCGCGGCAGGCGCCGCGACATGATAAATCCTGGCGTGTTCGCCGATTTCTTCCACACGGTCCTGTTCAGCGGGGACCACGAGCCGGAACTTCTGCCCGCGCCGGTTGGCCTCCTGCATGAGTGCGCGATAAAAAATAGCCACGCCTCCTGAAGTCGAATGCCAGGCATTGGTCAGGTGCAGGGTTTTGATGGCCATTTACTTCTCCTTCAACAACTGAAGATTTCAAACCATGTGGCGAAGATTTCCATTTCTGCGTTCTGCCATCCAGCGCCTCGGAAGCGCCATAATGAAACCGAGCAGCAGCCGGGGCAACCGTCCCAGGTCGCTTTTAAAGCTGGCACCTTCGGACCCCACGAGCAAGGTATTCCGGCTCATGACGTACCAACTGAATAAAGCAGACACGGAGCTGATGCCGATGGACACCAGTTCGGCCAGCCGGAGGTGCGGCGTCCCGCGCGTCCAGTGCAGCAGATATTCCAGCGCCTGAAAGATTGCGGGCAAAACCACCGTAAGAAAGATCAGAGTCAGCCATTGTGGCTGGGCCGCGCGAAACATCTGCGTGATTGCGCCGTAGAACCCCGCTGTCACGGCGCAAAAGACCGCTTCCACTGCCAGCACGGAGATTGCAGCGGAGGGTCCCAGACGAAAGCTGGCAACGAGAAAGATTGGTCCGCGAAGAAACATGCTCAGCAATGCTGCTTTCCAATTCCACAAGCGCAAAATGGTCCGGGGATCACCTGCGAGTTGAGTCAGTACCGCTATTAACCTTGGAGGTTCCGGCGTATCTCCGCGCGATGTGACCGTTCGCATAGAAAAGGTTGGCTTTGTGCAGTAAAACACACATGCGTAGCGGCGGGCATTAACGTGCCGTTAAAACATTTTAACCGGGAAATGTTTAAAGCGTAATTTGGCTTTAACGTGGTGATGAGATTGTGGCCCCAGCGCCAAGACCCATTGGTGGAGTTCCTGACTATAACGGGGGCGGACTTTGCAAAACAAAGTAAGCTGTGTTTGGGAGCAGCCGGGTGTCGTAAGGCAATATTCAACTGCTGTGTCACTTCACGGACACACGAGTCATTCACGCGAGTCATTATTTTTTATTCCGCAGATGGCTGGTCATGTTCCTCCATTGCGGTGGCTGATTGCCAAACTTGAAGAGCGCTCCCAGAGAACCGCAAGCGTGAAAGTGGACTTTGCCAGAGGCTATTGGACGCCGCCGCTCCCCCCACTGGCGGCATTCCAATTGGAGAGAAGCCAGATCGAGCAATTGGACCTGGCTGCCATGATCTCCCTTACGGACCATGACACCATTGAAGCTCCCATGTTGCTGCGCGTGATTCCTGAATCACGGCAGATTCCCGTTTCACTGGAATGGAGCGTTCCCTACCGGGAAACAGAGCTTCACCTGGGCATTCACAACTTGCCAAGCGCCCGAGCGGACGAGATTGTTCGCCAGCTCAACGCGTACACCGCCGAGCCTGGTGACCTGACGCTGCGTGATCTGCTGGCAATGCTTCACCACATGCAGGATGTTCTGATTGTTCTAAATCATCCTTTATGGGACCTGCCGGGGATTGGGAAAGCCCGGCACATGCAGCATCTGACGACCTTCGTCGCGGAATTCGGGCCATACTTGCACGCTTTTGAACTCGGGGGACTGCGCAGTTGGGAAGAGAACCGTGAAGTGCTGGAGTTTGCCCAGGGCTGGAACCAACTGGTGATTGCCGGAGGCGACCGCCATGGCTGCGAGCCCAGTGGCGTGATTAACCTGACAGAGGCGCAATCGTTTTCTGAGTTCGTCCATCAGGTCCGCAAGGAACAGCGCAGCCACTTGTTATTCATGCCGCAGTATAGAGAGCCCCTGCCGCTCCGTCTGGCTTTGGGGGTGCTGGACGTGATGCGGGATTATCCTGATTACTCCGCCGGTTCCCGGCGATGGGATGAGCGTGTTTTCCATGCGGACCAAACAGGAGAAATTCGACCGTTGGCGGAAATGTGGCGTAAGCCGCCGGCCCTGATTCAATGCTTTGTAAAAGGGGTACACATGCTTGAATCGGCGCCTCTGCGCCACATAATGAAACTCGCATTGGGAGTAAACCGGCAGGAGCCCGGCCTGATGCGGGAAGGAAGACAGGAGGCTGTGCGATGAACGGAGATGATCTGAGAGTCGCTTTCTTTCCGGATGCCTATCATGAGGTAGATGGAGTGGCCAACACCAGCCGGCAGTTTGAGGCATTCGCCCGGCGGCGCGGATTGCCGTTTCTTACGGTGCTGGGCGGCACGCAACGGAGGTTGGAACCGGACGGTAGTGTTCTAAGAGTAGAGCTGCCGCGCGGCTGGCCTTCATTTCCTCTCGACAAGAAACATGACTTTGATCTCTCATTTCTGCGGCACTATAACGCAATAGAGGCGCAGGTCCGCAACTTCAATCCGGATATTGTGCACATCACTGGCCCCAGTGATGTGGGTATTCTCGGTTGCTTTATCGCGCACCGCATGAAAATCCCGCTGGCGGCCTCCTGGCACACGAATCTGCACCAGTACGCGGAGCAGCGGTCGCGCAGTCTGGTTTCATGGCTGCCGGGAATGGTTGCAAACAGGATTGGCCTGGCGGCGGGACGGGGTAGCCTTGCCTGCTTGCTGCGCTTCTACCATATCCCGCAGATCCTTTTTGCTCCCAACCAGGAACTGATTACGTTGCTGGAGAAAGGCACGGGCAAGCCGTGCTTTTTGATGGGCAGGGGCGTTGACACGGAATTGTTCGATCCAAAAAGACGCACGCGCCATGACGGACCGTTCGTGATCGGCTACGTGGGCCGGCTCACGGTGGAAAAAAACATCCGCTCGCTGGTGGAGATTGAGCAGTCCCTGCTGGCAATGAATTGCCGGGGCTTCCAGTTCCTGATTGTGGGCCAGGGAGCGGAAGAAGGCTGGCTGCGCGCGAGAATGAAAAATGCTCGTTTCACCGGCGTGCTTCGCGGCGAAGAGCTGGCAGAGGCCTACGCCAACATGGACGCATTTGTCTTTCCTTCGGAAACCGATACCTATGGGAATGTGGTGCTGGAAGCGCAGGCTTCCGGCGTGCCTGCCATCGTGACTGGAAGCGGCGGCCCGCGATTTATTGTCCGCGCGCGCGAAACTGGGTTCATTGCCCACACTCCTGAGGAGTTCGCGGCATCCATCCTGCGATTGCAGAACCATCACGGTGAGCTGGCTTGCATGCGCGCCATGGCAAGGACGCATGCGCTGGCAGCTTCATGGGACAAGGTTTTTGACGACGTTTATGCGGGCTATGAGCGCGGGCTGCTGGCTCCCGGCATCGTGGGCAAGAAAATCCGGCCGCGTTCCGGAGCGTCCATGATGTCAGCCCGCTTCAGCTGATTCTGACATTTCTCACACTGAGGTGAAGATTTGAGAATTTGCTCCTCTGTCCAGCTTCGGCAGAATGCCCGCTTCCTGGTCTTCACGTTCCTGCTGCTTTGCCCTCCGGTATTGTTCTCCCAGAATGATCGACAGCCAGCGCCGCTAACGGCAGCCCAGGTGGCCGCAAGGATGGAAGAGAAAAACCAGGAACGGGCGCGCGCATTGGGCGAATTTGCCGGATCGCGCATTTACCGGATGGAATATCGCGGCTTTTCCGGAAACAAAGACGCCGAAATGACAGTGGAGATGAGCTTTCTGCCGCCAGCCAGTAAAAAGTTTAAGGTGGTTTCGCAATCAGGCTCAAAGCTGATTATCGACCACGTCTTCAAAAAGCTCCTGCAGAGTGAACAGGAAGCCATGGATGAAGAAAACCGCCGCCGCACTGCCTTGACCGGCGAAAACTATGAATTCGCGCTCGTTCGAGAAGAGCAACGCTCCGGCGGCAATTGTTATGTGCTCAGCGTTACGCCACGCAACCGGAACAAATTTCTATACCAGGGAACAATCTGGGTGAATGCCAGGGATTTTGCCGTGACGCATATTGAAGCCGAACCGGCACGTAGCCCTTCTTTCTGGATCAAGAAAACCGATATCGCCCATGACTACACCAAAGTCGGAGATTTCTGGCTGCCGGCCAGAAACCGTACCGTAAGCCAGGTCCGGTTCGGCGGGCACGCGATACTTTCCATCGAATACACCAGTTATAAGTTCGTCTCTGGGGCGGCTGCCCATCCTGGGGGCGTGAAGACAGAACCAGACCCGTCAGCTCAGCCGGCTGTGGCTGGCGCAATGCCACTCAATCGCCTTCCAGAATGACATGGGCAATGGCCTGGCTGGCGGTGTGGGAGAGCGAGAGATGTGTCCGCTTGCATCCCAGCCGCGCTGCAAACTCAGCCGCCTTGCCGCTGAATTTCAAAACAGGACGCTGGCCGGGATACCGGACCACTTCCACGTCATGCCAGGTGACGCCGTGCCGCAAGCCGGTGCCAATGGCCTTCATTCCAGCCTCTTTGGCGGCAAAACGGGCGGCCAGCCGCTCAGCCATATTTGGCTTTCCCAGACAATACCGGACTTCATCGGCGGTGAAGACCCGTTTTAGGAAACGGTCGCCAAAACGCTTTACAGCGGCTTCAATCCGGTCCACCTCGGCGATGTCAACTCCTGTGCCTACAATCATTTACGTCCCCTTGCCAAGGTATCATACCGGGCCTTAATCAATTCTAAGGTTTGTCTTATTTTGTAGAGACAACTCAGGATTTACGAGGGTATAATGTCATTCGCGTTGTTTCAGGAAGCGTTGTACAGCAGCAATGCACCACCTGCTACCTGCCTGCACTAACCCTCTCAGAAAGGCGCAAATTTCAGGAACAAGGAATGCGTGTAACACATGGAACAAGGAACAGTAAAGTGGTTCAATGACGCAAAGGGGTATGGCTTTATCTCCAGGGAAAACGGCGAAGATGTTTTTGTACACTTTTCCGCCATTCAATCGAATGGTTTCCGCAGCCTGAAAGAGGGCCAGCCGGTGACGTTCAACGTCGTCAAAGGTCCCAAGGGGTGGCAAGCAGAAAACGTGCAGGTGCTGTAACTGGAAAGCAAAATTTTAGAAAGGGGCGGCCCCCAGCAGGCCGCCTTTTTTGTGGTTAGATTGGTACGCGGTCCAACGGAACAATGAATTGGATTCCCGCCACATGTTTTCCCTGCAGCCGAGCATCGTTGGTGACGAACAAGTCAACTCCCGCGCTGGCAGCACATGCAAGTTGAATTGCATCAGGGGGACGAAGAGCGCGGTCAGAGCGCAAAGCAGCATAGGTCCTAGCCGCTCTTACATCTAAAGGCAGCAATATGGATGTTGCCTTAATCGCGGCTTCATACCTTTCAGAAAGCTCTCGATTGTTCGCCTC
>DATBCN010000715.1:0-2105 GCA_036270475.1 Candidatus Angelobacter sp.
GCTCAGTTTTGCGAACCCCTGCCGTTCTCCGAAGTTATTTTTCCGGCTCCTCCGATGGGGGCGGCGGAATGGCTTTTTCTCCTTTGCGCTTGTTTACGGCCTGGCGAAGAATGTATTCAATCTGGCCATTCACGCTGCGCAGTTCGGCCTGAGCCCACCTTTCCACTTCGTCCCAGAGCGTAGGGTCCATCCGCAACAGAAATGATTTCCGTTCCGCCATTGTCACCAGTTAACTTTCATCTTCATTGTTATCTCCCGGCTCTGTGACACGCTTCTGGCCCTGCGGTAAAAGCTTATGTGTACAGCGTTCCCGTGTTCACCACCGGATGCACTTCCGCTTCACCGCACAGCACCACCATCAGATTGCTGACCATGGCCGCGCGGCGCTCATCGTCAAGGCTCACCACGGATTTTGCCGCCAGCTCTTTCAGCGCCATGTCCACCATGCTTACCGCGCCCTGCACAATCTTGGTCCGCGCTGCGATCACGG
This sequence comes from Candidatus Angelobacter sp., assembly GCA_036270475.1. Classification (GTDB taxonomy): domain Bacteria; phylum Acidobacteriota; class Terriglobia; order Terriglobales; family Acidobacteriaceae; genus Angelobacter. The sequence goes on from DATBCN010000715.1 coordinate 491, forward strand.
CTTCTGCCTGCTGACGCCGCAGCATGGCCTGCGCAATCTCCGGCGCATAAGCCAGATGCGTGAGCCGCGCTTCATCCACGATCACGCCAGCCTTGGCAAGGCGTTCCTGCAATTCATCGCGCAGCGATTTTGAGACCTCATCCACGCTGCCGCGCAGTGTGATCTCCGTATCTTCCTCGGAATGGTCATAGGCATACAAGCTGGCCAGATGCCGCAGCGCCGATTCGCTTTGTATCGGCACATAGTTCTGGTAGTTGTCCACGTCAAACATGGCTTGCGCCGTATCTTCCACGCGCCACACCACCACTGCGGCAATCTCAATCGGGTTGCCGCGTTTGTCATTCACTTTGAGCTTGTCGCCATTGAGGGTGCGCGCGCGCAGGGAGATTTTGTTCATCCCCATGGTCTTCTGCTCCATCGCGGACGCTGCGGCAATACCCTTGGCTGCGGCGATCCTCGCCTGAAACGTGCTGGCGCTCTGCGGTCCCCGGCTATAAAACGGATTGCCCCAGTGGAACCCGGGCGTACGCACCGTGCCTTTGTATGCCCCAAACAGCACCAGCACGCGCGCCTGGTTTGGTTGCAGCGTAAAGAGGCCGGTCATCAGGATGATAAGCAGCGGCAGCGCAAACGCCGCCAGCAGAAGCAGCCCGACATGCGGCTGGCCGGTCGTTTCAACACCATCCTTAATTGCAAAAATCATCAGGGCAATGTCGGCCAGGATTGCGCCAAGCAGCAGAATGAGCATCATCCATCCGTTCTGCACGCGGACCACTTGCTCATGGGCGGCAGTGACTTTGTTGGTATTCATTTTCAGCTTCCTTGATCTACAGTCAGCTTGTTCTCTGTCTGTTATCAAAATGATATCATTAAGATATCTCACCCGACTATATTTATATTTGCTTTAAAATCATACCTTTATATGATTTTCAGGACTCTCCCTCGAACGGATAATTGAATTGCTTTATCGACCTTTTGCGCCTGCTTCCGCAATCTCTTCTGGGCGATTCCGTGCGCCTACGCTGCGCGATTGACGTATCTTTGAATCGGCAATTAGGATTTTGCTCTCACTTCTTGCACAGAAACGGCGGCCCTCATGAACCATGGATCCATTACGTTCCGCTCACGCGTCTTGCGCTTGTCATTTCTCTCTGCCGTGGTTGCCGCTGTAGCTTTTGCATCAGCACAAACCACGGCCAAACCGGCTGACGATTTGCCCGCAACCAGCCAGATACAACCAGACGAACTTCTCCTGGCCATGAAGACCCCTGGAACGCAAAAACCCGCAGTCCTTTATGTAGGGCCCAAGGCGTTCTATGCCCAGGGGCACATTCTCGGGGCGGATTACATTGGTCCCGTGGGCAAGCCGGAAGGTATAGCTACGCTGCGCGCTCGGGTGGCGCAAATGCGGAAAGATATGCCCATCGTCATCTACTGTGGCTGCTGCCCGTGGGACCACTGCCCTAATATCCGGCCGGCGTTTGCGGAGCTAAAGAAAGAAGGCTTCAGCAAGGTGCGCGTGCTTTATCTGGCCACCAGTTTTGGCGTTGACTGGAAAGACAAAGGTCTCCCCGTGACTACTGGGGAATAGATAAGCCGGCAGCCGATTGAATCT
>DATBCN010000716.1:0-2861 GCA_036270475.1 Candidatus Angelobacter sp.
CCGGCCGTCGACGAGCGGCGCATCACCAGATAGCTCACATAGAGCAGCCATAGCATCAGCGTGGTGTTCAGCCGCATGTCCCAGGGCGACCACCAAACGCCCCAGGCATAGCGCGCCCAGATAGGGCCGGTAATGAGCACAACGGTGCAGAAAACCACGCCCACTTCAGCCGCGGTGGCGGCCAGTGCATCTGCCCTGGGGCTGCGCTTCCACAGATAAAAGATGGAGGCAAGAAAATTGACGAAGAAAAGCGTAAAGCCGACCGTGGCCGCGGGCACATGGACATAAAAAATTCTCTGCACGTTGCCCATGGTTTCTTCCGTGGGCGCCACCACCAGTCCCTGGTAGGTGCCGTAGGCCAGGAACAGGCAGCAAAAGGCGGCGAAGGCGAAAAATAATTTTGGTTTCATTCTGCGTTTAACACCGTTTCAAACAGCAGGAAGCACGCCGTGGTAAAGATCACGCAAAATCCTGCCAGAAATTTTAACTGCACCGCCGGCGAACCCTCGCCGCTCAGCACCTGCGCCGTTCCCGTTACCATGCTGAGCACCGCCGGTATCGAAATGGGCAGCAGCAGCAGGGGCAGCATCAGTTCGCGGTTGCGGGTGCGGAGGGACATGGCGGCAAAAAATGTTCCATTCACCACCAGCGCCCACGTCCCCAACAGGGTCACCAGGGCCAACTGCCAGAAAGGCCCCACTAGACTAAGATTGTAAAAGATGACAAACAGCGGTGCCATCAGGCATTCCAGCAGGGTAATCAGGATGAAGTTACCTATGACCTTGCCCAGAAAAAGCGCCTCCGCCGGGGCGGGGGAGACGCGATAAGCGTCCAGTACGCCGTTGCGCAGCTCGCGCGCCCATGACTGGTTGAGGGCCATGGTGGTAGAGAAAAGGAATGCGATCCAGATCAGGCCGCCCATCACGGGTTTTGAGTCCTCGCGCTCAAAAGCAAAGCTGAAGACCACCACCACAATCAGGGCAAAGAACATCATGGAGTTAAAAACGTCACGGCTGCGCCACTCCAGACGCAAGTCTTTGGCCACGTTGGTCCATGCCAGTTTGGTGAAAGGGCCGCTCATGCGTTGGCCTTCATGCCTGCGTCCTGTTCATTGCGCCGCGGTCCACAAGCTGCCCCTGCGAGAGCATAAGATATTCGTCGGCCAGCTCGGCCAGCAGCCCTATTTGGTGAGTGACCAGCAAAATGGTAGCGCCGCCGGAACGCATCCCCGCCAGCAGCCTGGCAATTTGCAGCGCTGAGTCAGGATCAACGTTGGAAAACGGCTCGTCGAGCAGCAGCAGCCGCGGCTCGTGAAAAATGGCGCGCGCCAGTGAAAGCCGCTGGCGCATCCCCTGCGAGTACTGCCCCACACGCCGCTCCAGCTTTGGATCAAGACCCACACGCTCCATGGCTTGGGTGAGCGGTACGTCAGACTTGATGCCGTAAAGCTCGGCAAAAAAGCGCAGGTTCTCCATGCCGGAAAGTTCGTCATAGAGCAGAGGCGCGTGCGCCATGTAGCCCATGCGGTCCAGCGCCTGTTTGTTGGGGATGCCGTAAATAAGGATGCTGCCTTCCGTGGGCTCGTTGAGCCCGGCAATCATGCGCAGCAGCGTGGATTTACCGGCTCCATTCTCACCGCGCAGCACGTAAAACCGTCCCGGCTGCAATGCAAGTGAAACCTTGCGTACCGCGGCAGTGCGGCCATAAATCTTGGAAACGTTTTCCGTCCGGACAGGAGAGGCGTCAGGGTTCGTCAGCGGCGGACCTCAGTATCCTTTTGACTGAGGCTGGTTGGCCTGAGGTTGTGCGGCGGGCGCTCCCGGCGCTCCGGGCTGTCCCGGCTGAGGAGCATACTTTGACGCGCACTTGGCTTGCAGTTCATTGGCGTAAAAAACGCCATCATGCTTATAAACGCCCATGGCCAGCGCCTGCGCATTGTCTTTGAACGTGTCCGGCGGCGGCTCACTGCCTTTGTAGACCACGCGCAACGTCTCACCATTTTCCACCAGCAGGAAGTCAGCATGCGGCCCGTTGAACTGGATCGATCCCGGCTTCACGTTCCCGGCGACGCGCAAATTTCTCTTATACACATCGTCACCCATGGCGTGCAGTTCTTTAATGGTGACGTAATAACTCTTGCTTTCCTGTGCGCCCAGATAGGCCAGGTAAGCCAGGGTCAGCACGATCAACGTGATGGCTGAGCCAAACTTGAGATATTTGCTGGTTGCGTTTGACATGGCATCCTAAAGGTTATCCCCGCTTGTGGCGCGGGTCAAGAGGTCTTATGCAGATGCGTGACGATGGTCACACGCGTTTTCTAAGGCGCGTATAATAAAGGGTTTCCGATTCATAAGGTGGATTTTTATGAGAACAAATGACAGCACCCCGCAGACTGACACGCAACCCCAAATCAAACCACGGGAAGAATGGATTGTGCGCCGCCGCGAGCATGCTGCCCGTACCGGAGACAGCAACGTCTCCCAAATGCACTATGCCCGCAAAGGTCTGATTACAGAAGAGATGCTGTACGTTGCCGACCGCGAGAAGCTCCGGCCGGAGCTCGTCCGCGACGAGGTGGCCGCCGGACGGATGATTATTCCCGCCAACATCAACCATCCTGAGCTGGAGCCAATGGCGATTGGCGTGGAATCGCTGTGCAAGATCAACGCCAACATCGGCAATTCCGCCATTACCTCCAACGTGGATGAAGAGCTTAAAAAGCTGCATACCGCGGTCCATTTTGGGGCGGATACGGTCATGGACCTCTCCACCGGCGGCGGCATCCATGAGATTCGTGAAGCCATCTTGCGGCACTCGCCCGTGCCCATTGGCACCGTGCCGATCTATGAAGCGGTCTCTCG
>DATBCN010000717.1:0-6584 GCA_036270475.1 Candidatus Angelobacter sp.
CAACTTGCAGGCTTGAAGCGGGACGATCAAAACTCACGGACAACGTCTGCGGCGACGCATCGACAAATATAGTCCGCGTATAGGCAGTATCCGTTACTGTTTCCACGCCGGGAGTTGCGCGCAGACGCAGAAACGCCAACAACGAATCCCAGCAAAAGGGGCCAACTACGGGCAATACGAAACTGGGGCGCGAAGGCATCTAGATCGGTTATATATCGCGGCAAAAGATTGCGCGCTCCGAATCTTGCGGTGAAATCCGGCTTGCAGAAAAATCAAAAACTTACCCTTGGATAACACTGATCTGGGGAAAACAAAATCCCTTATCACGAGGACACGGAGGGACACCGAGGAATATTCAATGCATGAACGGACCGGTTATCGTTGGAAGCCTTCTTTTTACGCGCGACCGCGCATCTTGGCCCACCACCAGCGCACTCCGACGAGAAGAAAGCGCCAGTCGTGAAAGAACTCCGGTTCCTTGTGTTCAAAGGCGTGACCGATGAACTGCAACAGCCAGCCAAAAACGAACAGTCCGGCTGCGAACATCCAGAACGGATGAAAGAAAATAGCCGCTACGCCAAGCGCCAGGGACACGATGATTAACGGGATGCCAAGGGTATGGCAAATCCGGTTGACCGGATGGGTATGGCTGCTTGCATATTGCGCGATCCATTGTTCGCTGGTGCGTCCGCCTAACATGGGCAGGATTATAAATGATGCGCTGGCACTCGGATGCACTCCTTTTACAGGGGAGTGAGCAAAAACACCCGCGTGGGCCCGGCATGAACGTGGCTATCGGCCGTAACTTCCTGATGATGGCTGACCTTTGGGCTCTTGAGTCCGAAAGCGACGATCTGGCCTTTATCGTTGATGGAGAAAGCGCCCGTAAGCACAACATCTCCGGGAAGGTTGGTAACTGCTTCGTTCAAATCGACAAGACCTTTCTGGCTGGTCCAGAGGAATGCCCTAGTTCCAAGCGCTGTGGCGACTTCGCCAACCACCTGATCCAGATTGTTTACATCAAATGCTTCGCTATAGACGCCGGTAGATTTTGTATCCAGCGGCTGCATTCCGGCCGAGCTGGTCCAGACAAAGGCGCGAACGCCGCCGCTGCCCTGTGATGCGCCGACCACCATTCCGTTGTCATTGATGTGGTCAGATCTGCTGCTGGTATCGCCGGGGAGAGTGCCCAGGTCCTGCATGTGTCCTGCGTTCCAGAGGAAAGCATGCGGGCTTGAAGAGGTATCTGATACGCCAACAACGACGCCAGCGTTGTTGATGCCGTGCGCTTCACTGGTCTGGCCGCCAAGGGTGCCAAGGTCATGGATCGTACTACCACTCGCTGAACCTAGCCAGAGTGCGGCATGCGCGCCAGAAGCGCCAACGATCTGGCCATGATTGTTGATGGAGAACGCTGAACTGGCATTAACGCCAGGCAAAGTTCCAAGATCACGAAGGCCCTGGTCGGTACTCCATGAGAATGCGTGCATGCTGTTAAGGGTGTTGGAGGTTCCCACGACGACTCCGGAATCATTGATAGCGAAGGCGGAGCTGTAATCGCCTCCGGGAAGAGTACCCAGATCACGCATGCCACCGCGCGGTCCCCAGAAAAATGCATGTGTCTCCGCACCGTGCGGATGTCCTGAAGCGCCGACCGCCTGGCCGGACTCATTCACGCCGTGCACACGTGCGCTGCCGGCACGAAGCGTGCCCAGATCGGTAGCAATATAGCTTTGCGCTGCCGCACTGGACGCCAGACAGGAAGCCAGAAAAGAAACGATGACGGCGTTCATCAGTAATTTGGTATTTTGGCCGCTTTTCATTGTGTCTCTCCTAGAATCCAGTGAACGTGAGCGACGTGGTTACGCCGCTGGAAACGGTTGTGGTCTTGGTCTGCGTGGCAAAGCCGCTCTTAGCAACCGTAACGGTGTACGTGCCGACGGGAATCCAGTTGGTAGTAAAAAAGCCGGTGGAACCGCTAAGTCCCGATACAGTGGTGGCAATTACGCCGCCTTTGATCGTGACTGTTGCACCGCTGACGACCGCTCCGCCGGAAGTGACAACTTTCACTGATATCTTTCCGGAGGTGGCAAGTGGGAAATTGAGCGTGCTGGTAGTCCCCGGACTCACCGCGGCGGTAATTGTCCGGGACAGATAACCTGATTTGCTGGCGGTAATGTTCTGGTTTCCGCCGGTAACGTTCGCCAAGGTATAAATTCCGCTGGCGTCGCTGGTAGCCGTGCCTCCGCTCCATATCACCGAGGCCCCGGCAATGATTGCGCCGTTCGAAATATTGGTGACTTGGCCAGTTACCGTCCCATTGGTTGGAACAGCCGTGAGCGAGAAATTTGCGGTTGTGATGCTTCCCCCGTTCACGGCTACACTCTGCGTCGCACTCTGGAAGCCGTTGGCTGAGGCAACAAGCTGCACCGTTCCCACGGGAACGCCGCTGAGAGAGTAGCTTCCGGAAGCATCACTTGTGGCAATGCCTCCGCCGTATTGGATTGAGGCCCCAGCGATCGCCGCTCCGGAAGAGCTTTTTACTGTTCCAGTGATTGTTCCGCTGCTGGAAATAAGAGCAATCATTGGCGCGGTTGTGGTGCTATCCGCCAGAACATTCACCGTTGCCGATCCAGGCTGAAAACCAGTGAGCGCGGCGCTGATTGTGGTCTGGCCTGCTGGAAGATAGTTGAGGGCATAGCTGCCGTCATTTGCGGCGATCGCGGCCAATCCGCCGGCAGTAAGTGTGGCGCCGGGAAGCGGAGCGCCGTTGCTATCTGTGACAAGACCAGTTACATTGCCCGGGTTTATCGGCTGAATGGCCAAGACATCGGCCTGTGTGCTTTCCTCTGATACTGTCACATTCTCGGAAGCATTTTGATATCCGGCAAGGGACGCCGTAAGAGTGGCGTCTCCAGGCGGCATTTGCAAGGTATAGCCGCCATCAGCGCCGGTAACCGCTTTGCTCCCGCCGGAGGAAACAGATGCGCCTGAGATCGCTGCGCCATAAGTACTGGTTACTTTGCCGGTCACGGTGCCGATTGCTGCCGCGGTTGGAGAAATTTGAATGATGCTTCCGGTCGAAGGAACACCGGCGCTATTCAGAATGAAAAGCATGTAGTATCCCGGCTGGGCCAGATTGGCATTGGCCGGCATTGCAACGTTCAGCCCGGTACTGGTCTGAGTAAAGCTCAGGGACAAAAAACCCTGGCTCATGTTGTTGGTATGCGTAACAGAAGCCTGCCGCAGCAAAGTAACTTGGCTGATGGAAGCAGCGTCAGGAGACGCGACGAATACTGTTTGTCCGTAACCGGCGCTGACTGGAGCGGACGTGATGGCGGGACGCGGCCCAGCAAACAAATAAGGCGGAGAAAAAATTTGCGCGTTAGGCCCGCCGACATTGCCTCCGGCGGAGAGCACCGTACCATCGGGCAAGAGCAACGCAGTGGAGTGATATCCCCGATAAGTGGCGATGCTGGCCATTACCGTGAATTGTCCAGTGGCAGGGTCCCACATCTCGGCAGGCAGAACTGGTGACGTGGAGGTATCAAATCCCGCGGCGCTGCTTCCACCCACGATCAGTACCTTGCCGTCCGGGAGAATGACCGCATTGTGCTGCCGGCGCGGATATTGCATACTGCCCGTGTATTTCCAGGCAGGCGTGGCCGCATTTAAGTCGATCACTTCGGTGGTCGCCGTTGGGGGATCAGCGCCGCCTATCGCCACAACTTTGCCTAAGTCATACATCAGCGCCGGCCCGTAGTCGCGAAAGCCGGTGAAATTCAGGACGGCCACGTTGCTCCACGCGCCGGTGCCGGATGTATCCAGATAGCGCGTCTGGCGGCTCGGTCCGGCATTGAATACCAAACCATTGGGCGCAACCAGCATGTTGGGATAGAGAGGCATTGCAAGCTGCGCCGAGGTGAGATTACGCCAGGTTTGCGTGGAAAACTGGAACACCTGCGGCAGCGGATCGACATTGGTATTTGAATTGATGTCCCCTGAGACCACCAGCACATCACCATTGGGCAGAGTTGTGGCCGTTGGGTACCAGCGGGCCGCATTCATATCAGGCAAGGTTGTGAAGGTATTATTTGTAGGATCGTAAATCACTGCATGGGCATAGCCTACATAATCGGCAACGTGACCGCCGGCCAGCAGGATGCGTCCGTCAGCTAGGTCCGTGTGTCCCGAACAGAAGAGAGCAAAGCTGGACGCTGCTGTTGTGGTAAAGGTATTGCTGGATGGGTCCCAGATGTATGGCTGCAGCGATTCAGCATAATATGAGATGAAAAAAACGCGGCCGTCTGGTAGTAGAGCGGCATGCACGGCGCGGGTTGGCCAGTTAGCGACCGTTGACCATTGGCCTTGGGTGGACGTTTGGGCGTTGCCGCGTACTGCTACTGCTAAAACAACCAACAGAATCAGGACGAAGGCGGACGCCCCTCTGCGAGCAAGGGAGCATGAGTGGCGCACAGTGAAAATTTGGATTCAGCCACACGCGCCGGGGTTGTGCGATGACCCGCATGAACATTGACCTCAGTACACTTGATATTTCCTTGGAGAGGTCAAACTGAAGTTCAGCTCTCATCCCAAGTTGGAACTGTCAAAAATGCAGATCATTTTACCGGCCTGGCCAGCGGCGGTTCCAGACGCTCATGGAACTTTGAAGCCAGCCGTTCCGCAGCTTCCACCAAGTTGTTTTCTTTGGCTTTCTCTTTCATGGCAAATTTCACCGTCTCAGTGGCCGTCCAGAGCACGCGCCTGTTGCGGACATCGGAGACAATCATTCTTACGTCTGTCGGCGAGATGTCTTTGCGCGTGGAGGTGGATTTTTCCTCTTGGCCGCTCTCCGCTGAGACACTGGACGAACTGGAAACCTGAACACCCGAATCCCCTGTAGAGGCGATCTCAATAATCAGGTCGGCTTTCTCCGGCGTCTCCACCAGAGTGAACCTTCCCCAGCCTTCAATGGTGGACCGTATGACTTCAAACGGAATTCGGTTGCCGTGCGTGCGGTGCATAAAGACGTTTCTTGCCGACGCCAGCCGCATCGAAGGCGTCTCGATGACTGGCTTCTTTTCTGCCGGCGGCTGTTCTGTTGGCTGCTGTCCATGGCTGAGTGTTGCTCCTGCTGTGCAGGCAAAGACCATCAGACCAAACGCCACCATGCCACGGACCGCCCAATTCACAATGCCACCCGTCATTAATCCTGGCCTCAACCGTGACCTCCACGCTCTTAGCACTTTAGGCGGATGAGCGCATATAAAGCAAACACTCTGGAACTTGTGTTTTCCCCTGGCTCCGCCAGTGCGCCAACTCAGCCGCTCGGATTACAATAATATTTTGTTACTTTTTTTATGGCTGACCGACTCTATCTTAGTATCTGGTTTCCCAGCTTCCTTGAACAGGAAATGCTCACTCGGGTGCTCTCTGTGCTCAAGCAATTTCCTTTCTCCGCGCAACGCGGCGGCGTAGGTTACATGGCCGTGCGCAGCGTCTCCTGGGAAGAACCCATCATTTTCGAGCAGACGTTTGACGATCGCGCTACTCCTGAACAGGCTTTGGCGCTTGCCGCCGATTTTCTGCATGAAGACAATGCCTATGAGCTTGACGTTCTTTGGGACCTTTGGGTCCCGGAAAAAGAAGGCGACCTTGATGAAACCTGGGTGCTGCGCCCGCAAACCGTAAAGTTCATCGCCTTTGGCACTCAATTCGACGATGCCTCCTTTCAGGAAAACGGCCACATCCAGGTGGATTTTGGCCTGGACGCTCCATTCCTCTATGAAGAAGTTGACTTCACCAACACGCTGGAGCAGCGCATTAAAGCCAATGTACACAAGCTGGTCAACTTTACCAGTGCCGTTGAACAAAACGCCGGCATCAGTGGTCGCGTACTGTGGTCAGAATCAGAAGACAACCTGGCCCAAAAGCTGATTGAGCGCTTGCAAAAGGTACAGTAACTCCTAAACCTTGAAACGCAGAGGATGCGGAGGCAATTGGAAATGAACGATATAACAGCACAGATTCATCTCTGCTGCTCTTAAACTAAATTTTAAGGTCGTCCATTTGCGCGACGGTATCAAACGCGTGTCAAACAACAAATATCTCGTAGCCAATGCCGTAATGTCTCAACGCTGATGGCCTGTTCAAAAAGGTCCTCTGCTGCCTCTGTTTCTCTGTGTTTCAAAGGTTTTTGTCCCAGTCGGCCTACTTCGTCCTTCCACCTTCCGTCTTTAGTTCTTCCGCGGCCGCTGCCTGGGCTGCTGCCAGTCGCGCGGTAAGCACACGATAAGGCGAGCACGAGACATAATTCAGTCCGATCTTATGGCAGAACTCTACTGAAGCCGGATCGCCGCCATGCTCGCCGCAAATTCCAATCTTAAGCGTTGACCGCGTCTTGCGGCCTTTCTTTACCGCAATCTGCATCAGTTCGCCCACGCCTTCCTGATCGATGGTGGCAAATGGATCGCTCTTCAGGATGCCCCGCTCAATATAGGCCGGCAGAAATTTACTGATGTCGTCACGCGAGAAGCCGTAAGCCGTTTGCGTGAGGTCGTTGGTGCCAAAGCTAAAGAACTCAG
>DATBCN010000718.1:0-3304 GCA_036270475.1 Candidatus Angelobacter sp.
ATCGCCGAATTGCAGCCGGTGGAAACGACGACGCGGAACCTGACGCTGGATTTTGACGATGCAGAAAATCCGGACGGCACACAAAGCCTGGATTTTGGGGCGGAGCAAAAAGCGCTCTCCGCGAGCAAGGCTTCTGATTAATGTTTCTGTCGCTTCGCTCCAAACCGCTTGAGACCCTCGACGTGGCTACTGTCGAATCGACTCCTTATGCAGGCGGCTCGGCGCGCAAGCCGGCCTCGCCACTTTAGTTTCCTGGACAAGCAAGTGTCGCTTCGCTCCAAACCGCTTGAGACTCTCGACGTGGCTATTGTCGACGGCTCCTGATGCAGGCGGCTCGGCGCGCAAGCCGGCCTCGCCGCCCCGACCAGTCCCGTAAATATCCTTAAGTCACTCGTGCGCTCAGAGTCACTTGTGTGCTCAGGATGAAAAATCACAAAAAACTAAAAGGGGACGCTTGCGCGCCCCCCGTTTAGTTTTTTTGATGTGAAAGCCAGTTATTTCTTCTTGGCGGCTTTCTTTTTTGCTTTTTTCTTGGTTGCCATGTTTCTATTCTCCCTTTCCATTTTTCATGGATGTGCGGCTTTAAGTAAAAAACCGCAATTGATGAATGTATAGAGTGGTTGAAAATCGAAGTCAAGAAAAAAATGTAATACATTTTTGATTTCCGGTGCTCGCGCGAGCGGCCCCGGAGAGCATTGAAGCCGGAATGCTCATCAGTTTTTGAAAAAATTGGCGGCGAGCGATGAAAAATGCGTGGAGATATGCGGTGAAGAAGCGAGTTGCAAAAAAGAATTCAGGAATATGGAAAAGCACTTTCATAATAAAGAAGCGACGCTTACCGAGTTGATGACACGGCGGGTACCTTGGTAACTTCCGACTGGGGCAAACACAGGAGGCGGATGGACCCGGAATGAATTTCACCTGCGCGAAATCAGTGCTTGAGCACCTCTTTGACCGCGGTAAAGAGAGTGATGCCAGCGATGGAATCCTGCATGGCATGTGCGATCATGCCGGGCCGCAGGCTCTTGCGCAGGTACGCCATGATTCCGAAGAACACGCCAAAAACGCCGATGGCGACCATCATGCGCTTGCCCTGGTAGCCATGGGCCAGACCGAAGAGAATCCCCGAGCCCACAATTCCGATCACGGCGTTCTGGCCGAGCGCGCCGAGTTGACGCTGAAGATACCCGCGGAAGATGATTTCTTCAAACAATCCAGCGGAGATGCTGAGAAGAACGAAAAGCCCGGCTTCAAGGTAGGTGTGCGGGGCCAGCAGCGCAAACATTTTCACGGCGTCGTCTTTTGACTTTTGCAGGTTGTGGAGGTCAATTGTCCCCAGGGCGACGCGCACAAGAAAAAGCAGCAGCAGCGCCACAATCAGGAAACCGATTGCCAGTCCCACATCCAGCAGGAAGTCTTCCGGGGTCTTCCAGCGTCCGCCAATCAGGTCACGCATGCGCACGCCGCGCAGGCGGATTCCAAACCATATCAACAAGATCAACACCAACTGGGTGATGAACGTTCCGGCATAGAGCAGAATGCGCGAGCCGGAACCCTGAACAGCGCCGAGCTTGGATGATCCGAGAAAGGAGTTGGCAAGAATCAATGCCGCGATCAAAAGGGTGTGCCACAGCGGCGCGATAAGAGCGGGCTTAGAAACCGAGGGCTGGTCCATTGTGGAACCGGCGCTGTAGATATTTGCGTTGGCGGGCTGCTGCGGATCATTATCCATAAATTTGTTGGGAGCTTTTTAGCCCTGCGGCTCATCTTATAATGAAATTCCCTGATTGTCCTGACGCAAGAACGAATGACAGACACGGAGAAGATATTCACCCGCATTTATTCACGGAACCACTGGCACAGCGCCGAGTCACGGTCCGGACCAGGGTCAACGGCAGTGCGCACCAAGCGGCTGCGCTTACAGCTAAACGCATTGCTGCGGGAGTTAAACATTCGCACGCTCCTCGATATTCCCTGCGGCGATTTCAACTGGATGCGGCTGGCCGACCTGCGGTCAATTCAATACACCGGGGCAGACATAGTGCCAGAACTGGTTCGGAAGAATACCTTGCGCTACCGCAGCCCGCGACGGAGATTTATCCGCGCCGATATCACGCGCGGTCCATTGCCTAAGTCCGATCTGGTGCTGTGCCGGGACGGCCTCATCCATCTTTCGTTCTCTGACATAGAACGCGCCATGCAGACCATCCGGGAGAGCGGCTCGACTTATCTCTTACTGACTACATTTACTGATTGCAGCAGGAATACCGACATTGCGACCGGAGATTTCCGGCCTTTGAATTTCCGTCGTGCTCCGTTCCATTTTCCGGCTGCGTTGCGGACACTGGCGGACGGGCCCATGCTTGACGGCTCATATCCTGACCAGGTGCTGGCGCTGTATCGCGTCAGGGACCTTCCTGCCCGCTTTGAGTATGCGGCAAGGGCAGCTGCCTTTCAGCGGGCTGCAAACCGTTTGAGAGAGGGGATGGAGACAATACTGTGGGAAGCGCGACGGACCTACGCTCGCTGGCGTTATGGCCTTTCTGAATAAATGGCACATATTTTTCTGCGGGCCTGCTACCGGCCCGATTGGCTAAATTTTCTGTTTTCACTATCATTAAAAGAAGGACTGAGGAGACGTTATGGAAGATGTAGTAATCATCAGCGGCGTACGCACACCGATCGGCAAATTTCAGGGGTCGCTGGAGCCGTTTTCCGCGCCGCAGCTTGGCGCAATCGCCGTGCGCGAAGCGGTGAAGCGTGCCAAGGTAGAGCCGGAACAGGTGGATGAGTGCATCATGGGATTGGTGGTGGCCGCGGGGCTAGGGCAGAATCCGGCGCGCCAGGCGGCGCTGGGCGGTGGACTCGCGAATACCGTGGGCGCGATGACCATTAACAAAGTTTGCGGCTCAGGATTGAAGGCGGTGGCGCTGGCAACGCAGGCCATCCAGACGGGCAACGCGGAGATTGTGGTGGCGGGCGGCATGGAATCGATGACCAACGCGCCTTATCTGCTGCCGCAGGCACGCAAAGGCTACCGGCTGGGCAATTCGCAGATCATTGATTCCGTGGTGAATGACGGCCTCTGGGACATTTACAACAACTACCACATGGGCATGACGGGCGAGAACGTGGCGCAGAAATACGGCGTTACGCGCGAGCAGCAGGATGAGTATGCCGTGGGGTCGCACCAGAAAGCGGTGCAGGCATGGAAGGAATGCCGCTTCAAGAGCCAGATTGTGCCAGTCGAGTTGCCGGCGAAGAAGAAAGGCGAAGCGCCGACGCTGTTTGAGAAGGATGAGGG
>DATBCN010000719.1:0-6196 GCA_036270475.1 Candidatus Angelobacter sp.
CGTCCCAAGGTCCTGAATGCGCTCAACATGGCCACCATGCAGGAGTTGTGGCAGGTATTCAGCGATCTTAAAGACGACAAGCAGGTTCGCGTGGTCATCCTGACTGGCGGCGGAGAAAAAGCTTTTGTCGCCGGCGCCGATATCAACGAACTGGCAAAGAACGATCCGGTGCAAGCCAAGGCTTACACGCACAAAGGCCAGGCCACGCTTGATCTGATTGAGAATCTGGGCAAGCCGGTAATTGGCTGCGTCAATGGCTTTGCGCTCGGCGGCGGATGCGAAATCGCCATGGCATGTACCATGCGTCTGGCCAGTGAGAACGCCAAGCTCGGTCAGCCTGAAGTAAAGCTGGGCCTGATCCCCGGTTATGGCGGAACGCAGCGGCTTCCGCGTCTGGTCGGCACTGGCTTGGCGATGCAGATGCTTCTCACCGGTGAGATGATGACCGCACAGGAAGCGCACCGCATTGGTCTGGTGAATGAAGTGGTCCCCGCTGACCGGCTGATTCCCAGAGCGGAAGAGATTGCGCAGAAAATTATCGGCATGGCCCCGCTGGCCATCCAATATTGCATGGAAGCCGTGAACCAGGGCATGAACATGACTTTGCCCGAGGGGCTTTTCCTTGAAGCCACGTTGTTTGGCATGTGCTGCGCGACCGAAGACAAACGAGAAGGCACCACGGCCTTTCTGGAAAAGCGCGCCGCCAATTTTCAGGGGAAATAGGCATGATCTTCGTATAATCCCAGTATGGCTGAAGAACTGGTTACACTGTGCAGTTATCGCGACTTGCCGGAAGCGTTGCTGGTGCAGGGCAAGCTGCAAGCCCAGGGGATCGAGTGCTTCCTGGCGGATGAAAACATCGTCCGCATGGATTGGTACTGGTCCAACCTCATTGGCGGCGTCAAGCTGCAGGTCGTGGCTGAGGATCGAGACGCGGCCCTGGCCGTGCTGCAGGAGGATATTCCTGCCGGATTTACCGCGGAAGAGGTAGGGGAAGAGTACCAGCAGCCTGCCTGCCCTAAATGCGGATCGTTGAATATCGATTTTGAAACCCTGGACAAGGGGATTGCTTTGACCGCTCTCTATGTGGTCGCTCTGCCTGTGCCGGTTCCTAAGAATGCCTGGAAGTGCGAGGAGTGCGGCGCCCGATGGATCGATACGGAGGATGAGGTCGCCGAGTGATTAAAGGCATTACCACAATTCGGCATGCAGGCAGCGCCAAAGAATTCAAAGCGCTCAGCAAGCTATTTGACGCGCTGGGCTTTGAGCGGGGAACTCCGTGGAAGACCGCGCGCGGCCAGGGCGCGCCGTTCAAAGCGCCGCTGGGGCAGGTTGAATTCGTGGAAGGCCTGGAGACCATCCACTCAGATCTGTGGGTGGAGGTAACGGACCTTGATTCGATACGCGAATTGCTGGCCCGGGAAAATATCAAGACGGAAAAAGACATCCAGCAAACTGCCTGGGATTCGCGCTTCCTTGTGGCAACGCCAGCTAAGGGGGTGAAAGTCCTTTTCTGGCAGAAAAACCGTCCTGTCCAGAACGCAGTGGAGGGCGATCTAAATGCGCGCGGCATGCGTTTTGCGGTAGTAGTGAGCCGCTGGAATTCTTTTATCACGGAGCGACTGTTGCAGGGGTCTTTTGACGCGTTGCGCCGCAGTGGTTGCCGCGAAAAAGACATCACCGTGGTGAGGGTGCCCGGAGCGTTTGAAATTCCGTCGCAGGCGCGCACGCTGGCGCAGACCGGCAAATATGACGCCATTATTACGCTGGGCTGCCTGATTCGTGGCGAAACCGCGCACTACGAGCATATTTCCACCGAGGTCACGCGGGGAATCGGACAGTCCGCGCAAGTGAGCGGCGTGCCGCACACTTACGGCGTGCTTACCTGTGAGAGCCTTGAACAGGCTTTGGACCGCGCCGGACTCAAAGCAGGGAACAAGGGCTTTGAAGCGGCCATCTCTGCCGTGGAGATGGTGAGCTTGCAGCGCAAAACACGCGGCCGCGGGAAAAAGAAATCTGCGGCAAAGAAAAAAAAGGCGCGTTAACCATGGGCACCCGGCGCAAATCGCGCGAACTGTGTTTGCAAATGCTCTTCCAGTGGGACATGGGAAAGCAAACGCCGGAGCACGTCCGCAAGACTTTCTGGCTGGAGCGCGGCGAGGTGGACGATGAGACGCGCAATTTTGCCGACGACCTTTTTCAGGTTGCCACCGACCGCCATGAGGAAATCGACGAACTGATCCAAAAGCATGCCCAGCACTGGCGCATGGAACGGATGGCCGCCGTTGACCGCAACGTCCTGCGCACAGGCGTGGCGGAGTTCCTGGGGCCGCATCATACGCCGCGCCCGGTGGTAATCAATGAGGCGCTGGAGGTGGCGCGTAAGTTTTCCGCGCCGGAGTCAGTCCAGTTCATCAATGGCGTGCTGGATTCAGTGGGAAAAGAGCTGGCTCTTCGATAAATCCCGAAGCGAAGCTGAGGAAACCCCCTATCCTCACAATCCTCAGTATTGCGGAGGAACGTATTGTGGAGGAGCAACCTTTTTTCAACAGAAAAGAGAATCTCAGCGATTGGGGATTTCAGAAAAAGCAGTGCTACAATTGTCCTCTCCATTTGCCCTTAGTGCCCGCGCTAAATTAGACGGAACTCTGCATTGAAAAAGACTTCTATTACGTACGCCGATAGCGGCGTGGACATTGATCGCGCTGACCGCGCCAAGCAGCGCATCAAGTATCTTGCCCATCGCACGTTTACGCCCGGTGTGGTGAGCGAAATCGGTGGCTTCGGCGGCATGTTCGCCATCGACAAGAAAAAATTCCGCGAGCCGGTGCTGGTTTCAAGCGTTGACGGCGTGGGCACCAAGCTCAAGCTGGCCTTCATGATGAACCTGCATCACACCGTGGGCGGCGATCTGGTGAACCACTGCGTGAATGACATTGCCGTGCAGGGAGCAACGCCGCTGTTCTTTATGGACTACCTGGCCACCGGAACGCTGGAGCCGGATATTGCCGAGAAGATCGTGGAAGGGATGGCGGAGGCATGCAAGCACAACGGCTGCGCCCTGATTGGCGGAGAGACCGCGGAGATGCCCGGCTTCTACCCCAAAGGCGAGTACGACCTGGCCGGTTTTATTGTGGGCGTAGTAGAGAAAAGCAAAATCATTACCGGCGGCCAGGTTGAAGCCGGAGACGTGCTGATTGGGCTGCCTTCCAGCGGACTGCACACCAATGGATATTCGCTGGCGCGCAAATTGTTTTTTGACGTGGCCAAATACACTCCGGAAACCTATGTGAGTGAGATCAAGGGCAAGGCCGGCGCTGAATTAATGCACACGCACAAGAGTTATTGGCCGGTGCTGAAAAAGCTGATTGCGGCTGACCTTGTTCATGCCATGGCGCATATTACCGGCGGTGGAATTACTGATAATCTTCCCCGCGTGCTGCCCAAAGGCGCTGGTGCCGTGGTGGAAATGGGCACATGGCCCGTGCTGCCGTTGTTCACGCATATGCAACACATCGGCAACGTTCCGCAGGACGAAATGATGCGCACCTTCAATATGGGGATTGGCATGGTTTTGGTGGTCCCGGCAAAAAAATTCAAGCGCGTCCAGAGCATGGTGGAGAAAGCCGGCGAAAAAGCCTATCTAATAGGAAGAATCGTCAAGGGTGACCGCAAGGTGCAATACGCCTAGAACACGGTCAATCCGCTCCTAGACTCGAGCATCTATTCCCGGGGCGCAAAAACCATATTCCGCACACGTTTCACTGGGGAAAAATGTCCAGGCTCACCCCAACGGACATGGCGCTGCTTTATGGAGACGCGGTCAATCAGTGGCTAACAGCGCGCAAGCGGCTTCTTGATCTTGCAATCCGCAAGGTCTTTACCAACGCATTTCTGGCGGATATGGGTTGACGCCGGATGCTTGAGATTTAAGTAAGGCTGGCGCCCGCATGGCATGGCCGGTTAGTTTCTGCAGCGCCTGGGATGATACAAATAAATGTGCCCGCATTGAAAAAACTTGGCGTCCTTCTTTCCGGACGCGGCTCGAATTTTGAAGCCATTGCCGATGCAATAAAATCCGGGCGGCTGCAGGCGGAAATTGCCATTGTAATTTCCAACCGTGCTGACGCTGCGGGGCTTGAATCAGCCAGGCAGCGCGGGCTGAACGCCCTGTTGATTCCCTCAAAAGGCAGGGTGCGCGAAGAGCATGATGCTGAAGTTGTGGCCGCGCTCCGGCAGGCACAGGTCGATCTGGTCTGTCTGGCCGGGTACATGCGGCTGCTCTCGCCGGGTTTCATCCGCGCATTCCCCAGCCGCATCTTGAATATTCATCCTTCGCTCCTGCCGGCATTCCCCGGCATGGACGCACAGAAACAGGCGCTGGAATACGGTGTGAAGATCACAGGCTGCACCGTCCATTTTGTGGACGAGCATTTGGACCATGGCCCGGTCATTCTGCAGAAAACAGTGCCGGTGCTGGAGACCGATGACGAGCACGCGCTTTCGGCCCGCATTCTGGAACAGGAACACTCGGCTTACTCAGAAGCAATTGGTTTAGTGCTTTCTGGCGAGATGGAAGTGCGGGACAGGATCGTGCGAAAACGAACGCACGCAGAAGGGAAGTAAATGCTGAAGGTCAAGCTGCTCACAACCGCCGCCAAGGCGCCTACCGTTGCGCATCCCGGAGAAGACCTGGGGTATGACGTTTATTCCGCGGAAACGGTGACGCTGGAGGCGCGAGGCCACGCCATCCTATCGACGGGCATTGCGATTGAATGCACATCACCAGACGGCGGGCAGATGGGTGCGTTGCTGCGCGACAAGTCGTCCATGGCGGCCCGGCGGCTCATTTTGACCGGCGGAGTAATTGATGCTGGGTATCGGGGCGAAATCAAGGTGCTGATTGAAAACCTGGGCGACCTGCCGGCAACAGTCCGCGCCGGAGACAAGATTGCCAACCTGATTCCCTATCCTGTGCTCACTGGCGAAGTTGAAGTTGTTGATGACCTCAATGAATCCAGCCGCAAGATCGGCGGGTTCGGATCGAGCGGGAGATAAAACTGGTTCCCCAAGCTTCTTTCTGAAATCCCAACCCTGAGCGTTCTTGGCGAAGGAGGGATCGCTACAGCTGCCCTATCGGTAGAGCGCTGAAAATGCTTTGGGCATGTATATCTAGTTTTCTTATAGTATTTCGTAACGATAGTGATCCCTCGCTACGCTCGGGACTGCGGAAAAAATCTATAATCATCCCTGATGGCAAACTTTCCTCCTGTTGACGAGCAACTGGCTTACATCAAGAAAGGCGCCGCGGAGATCATCCATGAGCGCGAACTGCGCGAGCGCCTGGAGAATTCGCTTAAAACCGGCAAGCCCATGCGGGTGAAGGCCGGCTTTGATCCCACCGCGCCCGATCTGCATGTGGGGCACACGGTGCTCATCCGCAAGCTCAAGCATTTTCAAGACCTCGGCCACATGGTGATCTTCTTGATCGGAGATTTCACGGGAATGATCGGCGACCCAACAGGGCGCTCTGTTACGCGGCCGCCTCTGACGCGTGAGGACGTGGAACGCAATGCTGAGACCTACAAAGCTCAGGTATTCAAGATACTTGATCCACAAAAGACGGTGGTGGACTTCAACTCGCGCTGGTTTTCAAAGATGACGGTGGAAGATTTTATCCGTCTTTGCGCCAAGTTCACCGTGTCGCAGATGTTGGAACGTGAAGAGTTCCACAAGCGCTTCCACGAAGAAAAACCCATTGCCATTCATGAGCTGATGTACTCGATTTGCCAGGGCTATGACTCGGTGGCGCTTGAAGCCGATGTGGAACTGGGAGGCACGGACCAGAAATTCAATCTGTTGCTGGGCCGCGTCCTGCAAAAGGACTTCGGGCAGCCTTCGCAGATCATCCTGACTATGCCGATACTGGAAGGCACCGACGGCGTGCAGAAGATGTCAAAGTCCTACGGAAATTACATCGGCATCAACGAGCCGCCGCAGGAGATTTACGGGAAGGTGATGTCCATCTCTGATGCGCTGATGTGGCGGTATTACGAGCTGCTGACGGATGTAAAGGTGGCTGAGATTGAACAGATGAAAGCCGATGTGGCTTCTGGAAAGCAGCATCCCATGGAGTTGAAAAAAGCTCTGGCGAGAAGAATTGTCCAGGATTTCCATGGCGAAGCCGCGGCCAGGG
>DATBCN010000720.1:0-7900 GCA_036270475.1 Candidatus Angelobacter sp.
TCCTGGGATATTTATGAAATTGACAGCTCCCGCCGCCCTTGCCGTCTCTTTATTGCTGATCGCCGGCTGCCGCCAGCAGGACACGGAAAAAACCAAACAGCAGGCAGCCAAGGCCACCGAACAGATCAAGGAAGGCAGCAAGGTAGCCGCCGTTGAATTGAAGAAAGACGCCAAGGCAGCAGCCAAGCAGACCAAGGCCATTGCGGAAGGCGTGAAGCAGGGCCTGCAGACGCCGGACAAGGCCGTGAATATTAATTCGGCGTCAAAGGTGCAATTGCAAACGCTGCCGGGCGTGGATGAAGAGACTGCGGGACGCATTATCGCCGGACGTCCATATCACACCGTCGATGAAGTTGGGGCCAAAGGCATGGTCTCGCCCGAGCAGTTCAACGCCATCAAAGATAAGATTGCGGTGAAATGAGCACCTGGCAATTGGCAACTACCGCGGTTCCAGAGTTGCTGTATCCTTCTCGGGGTGGAGCAGGCATTTTATGCCTGCGGTAACCTAGCATCCATTATCGGCTTTAGCCGCCGAGGTAAGCCTGTCTGGGTACATTAACTTGGGAAGCGCTCTAGCCGATTGGCTCTTGGCTGTTCCTGCAATTCCCGGCTTCCGCAATGCCCTGCGATCTGCTTTAGCTGAGCTAATTGCTATTTGCCAATTGCTGCTTATTTCGTCGGTTCCATCTGCAGCGCATCATTAAACCGATTGAAATAGTTGAACAGGCCAATCGCGGCCAGCAACTCCACAACTTCGCCTTCATCAAAGTGCCGCCGCAGTTCATTCCAAAGTGCATCATCCACCGTGTGCGCGTCGCGGGTAACGCGTTCCGCCAGCCGCAGCGCGGCCTTTTCTTTGTCGGTGAAGTCAGTGCGTTGCTCAAAGTTGGCCAGGTCGTTGATCTGGTCGTCCGTCCAGCCCTGCCGTCTTGCCAAGACGGTGTGTGACGCCAGTCAATACTCGCAGCGGTTGATCTGCGTGGTGCGCACGATCACCAGTTCTTTCAGCTTTGCCGGGACCGTGCCGGTTTCCATGATGGCGCGGAAGTGCGCCACCATGGTCCGCATGATCTCCGGCCGGTGCGCAGCGGTGCGGAACATGTTGGGAATATTGCCGCGCGTCTTCATAAAGGCGTCGTAAATTTCAGCCACCTCAGGGGTCGCTGCCGCACGATCAACGCGTGAGATTCTGGGCATGGAATACCTTCGGCAGACGAGCCGGAGCCCGCCTGCCGTCGAGTTGTTTCTTACTTGGCGAATGATGTAATAGCTGCTGCTTCATCGTCCTTGATGTCAAAGACGGTATAGAGCTTGGTGATCTGCAGCAGGTCATGGACTTTTTTGGTCAGGTTCAGCAGTTTCAGTTCGCCGCCTTCACGCCGCACGGCGGTAAACGCGCTCACCAGTTCCCCAATGCCGGAGCTGTCAATGTAGGTAACGTCCCCCAGGTTCAGCAGGATCTTTCTCTGCCCTTTGCCCACCAGGTCGCGAATGGTGTCACGCAGTACCACGCTGCCCTCTCCCAGGGTGATGCGGCCGCTCATGTCCACAACGGTGACGCCGTTCACTTGCCGATTGCTTGCTTTCATGCTCACTGTGCTTCCTCCTCCTTGGCATTTGCCGCGGTGCGGCCGGTATGCTTGATAAGTGTCACTTCCGTCCCTGGATTCGTGTTCCGGATCTTCACTTCGTCCATGAAAGCACGAATCAGAAAAATCCCCCGCCCGGAGCCTTTCATCAGGTTTTCCGGCGCCAGCGGATCAGGCAGGCTTTCCGGGTCCAGCCCCTTGCCCTGGTCGGTAATGGTGATCACCAGCGCTTCACCCGTGGTTTCATAGGCCACCATAAATCTTTTTCCCGGATCGTAGGCATTGCCGTGCAGCACCGCGTTCACCGCGGCCTCGCGCACCGCCATGGCCACCTGGTATTGCTCGTCCTCGGCCAGTCCCGCGCGGGCAGCAACCTCTGAAGCTTTTTGCTCAGCCTGATTGACGCTTTCCAGGGTTGATTCCAACGTGTAAGAGACCCGATTTGTCATGGGGCGGTTCACTAAAGTGTTTGTTTTTACGCGGCCTGGGCGAACACACTTCTGGGTAGAATCTTTAAGTGTGCCTATGCGGATAGCGAGTTGTCAAACGCAGAATTGTTAAAAACCAGCTTTCTACCTTGTTTAAACCACTGTTAGCAGAATAGACCCCATGGGCCCTCAGCTTTGCGCTACTCCCGCTGGGACGAATTGCAGCACCATCAACGCCTGATCGTCCAGCCGCGGCGATCCATTGCGGAACTCCAGCACCGCCTTCAGGCACTTATCCACCAACTCGTGCGACTGGAGTTCGCGGCAGCCGGCCAGCAGCTTCTCCAGCGATGCCGCGCCATACTCTGCGCCATCAGGACTCTCAGCTTCAGAGATGCCATCGGTATAGATCACCAGGCTGTCGCCAGGGGCCGTGTGCAGTACAGTGGTGGAAAATTTCTGGTCGCAAAATAGCCCTACCGGGACCGTGGCCGCTTCAATCGCTGCCACGCCGTGTGGACCTGCATGTAACGGCGCTGGATGGCCGCCATTGCAGATTTCCACGTTGCCAAACTCGTCTGCCTTGCCCACAATCAACGTGGCGTACTGCGTGGGCAGCGTGCTTTCGCAGAAAAGCCGGTTGGCTCGCTCCACCAGTTGTTCCAGCGGAAGTCCCATGGGAATCAGCACGCGAAACATGGCATGCAGGTTTGACATGAGCATGGCCGCTGCCACGCCCTTGCCGGAAACATCGCCCACCATAAAATAAAGGTCTTTGCCATGCTGCACCAGATCACAATAATCACCGCTTACCTGGCCCGCCGGCTCGTAGTGGTAGGCCACATTCCATCCTGCGGCGGAAAAACCCCGTTTCGGCAGTAAGCCAGCCTGAATCCTTGCTGCCAGATGCAGGTCCTGCTCCAGCGCCCGTTGTTCAGAGGGCTTAAGGCAATCCAGGCAGATTTCGGTGAGCGGATCGGCAAACAGGCGCTCTGCCTCCACTGAGGTCTTGCATACCTCGCAGACGCCGTAATTGCCGTGGTCCACGCGCTCCAAAGCGCGGTCCACCTGTTCCAGAAGCTGGAGCAGGTTCGCCGTCTCGGTCCGCGCCACGGCCGTTTCCAGTTTTTGCCGCCGGACGATCAGTTGGTCGCGCAGCAGGTGCAGGTCTGTTACCTGAATACCCATGAAAAAACTCCTCACTCTAAGAATCATTTTGGCCGAATGAAGATTCAGATTATTCTGGTCTGTCGAAGCGCCACGTCAGCTTTTGTCTGGAAAGAGATTAACCGGCCTTCGATTCGCCTCGCTATCCGCTTTTTGCCGTGAAAGTGCCGTAAAACCAAGATTTGCTCTGGTCACGGCAAACCACATTGAGTATTCTGCATTCATAGGCAATTCATGAGGGAAGAGATCGCACTTTCGAGCATTCTGGGCGCGTCAGTCTATGACAGCTCTGGCGCATTCGCGGGAAACGTGCGTGAAGTCGCCATCTTTCCCCAGGAAGATCCCAACCGCATCTCTGATTTCATCGTAAAAACCAAAGAAGGCGACCGCCTTTTGCCCGCGCGCCAGGTCCGCACCGTGATCGGGTCGTCCATTCAGATCAACGGCTCCCCGCTGGACTGGGTAGCGCTTTCCAGCTCTGAAGGCATGCTGCTGCTGGAGCGCGACCTGCTCGACCAGCAGATCATTGACGTTTCCGGCCGGAAAGTCGTCCGCGTGAACGATGTGGATCTGCTTCGTGAGCAGGTAAACGGCACTCTCAAACTAAAGCTCGACCGGGTCGATATCGGCTTGCGTGGCGCAATCCGCCGCCTGCTCAAGGGCCTTGCCCCCAGCCGCGCCATTGAAGCGCTGGCTATCCGCATGCCGGAGAAGTCCATCCCCTGGGAAGCCGTGGACCTGATTGAGACTGATCCGGCGCGCCGCGTGCGCCTCCGTCTGGCCTATGACCGGCTCTCCAAGCTGCATCCTGCGGACATTGCCGACATTCTGGAAGAACTGGCCCCCGCCGAGCGCGAAGCCGTTTTTGGATCATTGAAGCAGGAAGTGGCCGCCGAAGCTCTGGAAGAGATCGATCCTAAAATGCAGATCGAACTCATGCGGTCCATTGATTCTGACAAGGCCGCCGACATCGTGGAGGAAATGGACCCCGCTGCCGCCGCCGACTTGCTGGGCGATCTGCCCCAGGAGACCTCGGAAGAAATTCTGGAAGAGATGGAGCCGGAAGAGCGCCAGGAGGTCTCAGAGCTGCTGGCCTTCCATGAAAACACCGCTGCCGGCCACATGACCACTGACTATATCGCGCTCTCCTCCGAGCATACCGTGGGTGACGCCATTGACCGCCTGCGTTCCTTTGAAGGCCCGGTCGAAACCCTCAGCACCATCTATCTCGTCGATGCCCAGGAAAAGCTCGTCGGCTCCGTACCACTGGTTTCGCTCGTTCTTGCGCCCGGTGGAACTCGCCTGGGAACGCTTACCCCTGACCACGTGATCTTCTGCGAAGCTGACGCGTCAGAAAAAGACGTGGCCGAAATGTTCGATAAATACAATCTGCTGACCTTGCCCGTGGTCGACGAAGAACAACGCCTCACCGGGATCATCACCGCCGATGACATTATTAGTTTGTTAAGGGACAGGATCTAGATCCCGGCTTCGCAATCCCCTTCGGAACCCTTTCCATTCGCACTATTCCATTTCAAAATCTGCGTTGATCCGTCCGATCCGCGGTAGGCTTTTGCTTTTGAATTTCATTTACACAATTACCAAATTACCCATTTACCAAATCCTGCGCTTATCCATTTACCCAATATTCTCTACGCCACAATTCCGCCCTGTCTTATCAACTCCGCCAGCTTCGCAAAGTCCTCGGCAAACACCCTGTCTTGCTCTATCTTTGGGCTGACCTTACGAATGGCAGCGTGTGCCTTCTCTAGCGGGCCACTGCTCTTGAGCGGCGCAAGAAAGTCCAACGCCTGTGCCGCCGCGCATGCTTCAATCGCCAGCACATTGGTAGTGTTCGCGACAACTCTCTTTAGCTTGATCGCCGCCGCCATCCCCATGGAAACATAATCTTCCTTGTTGCCCGAAGTGGTAATCGAATCCACTGACGCAGGATGAGCCAGCACCTTGTTCTCACTCGCCAGCGCCGCTGCCGTGACCTGCGGCATCATGAAGCCGGAGTTGATGCCGGCGTCCGGCGCAAGAAACGGCGGCAGCCCTTCATTCAGCGCGGGGTTCACCAGCCGCTCAATGCGCCGCTCTGAAATTCCTGCCAGCGCGCTCAACGCAATCGCCATGTAATCCAGCGCAAAGGCCAGCGGCTCGCCATGGAAGTTGCCGCCGGAAATAATGTCGCCCTCCGCATGGCCCTTCACAAAGACCAGCGGATTGTCCACCGCTGAATTCATTTCGATTTCAAACGTTTTACGGCAGAACTCCAGCGTATCGCGCACCGCGCCATGGACTTGCGGAATGCACCGCATTGAGTAAGCGTCTTGCACGCGGCCGCAATCTTTGTGCGACTCACGTATCTGGCTTCCGGCAATCAGCCGGCGCAAGTTCGCCGCCACTTTGACCTGTCCCGCGTGTGGACGCGCGGCGTGAATTCTCTCATCAAATGCCGCGTCCGTGCCCTTCAGCGCATCCAGCGTCATCGCTCCCAGCACATCGGCGGTTTCGGCGAGCGTCTCCGCCGCCATCAATGAAAGGGTCCCCACCGCCAGCATCGCCTGTGTGCCGTTGATAAGAGAGATGGCTTCCTTGGCTTCCGGGACCAGCGGCTTGATCCCCGCGTGACGCAGCGCTTCAGCGCTTTTTGTGCGTCCGCTTTCCCGCCAGACCTCGCCCTCGCCGATCATCGCCAGCGCCAGGTGTGCCAACGGGGCCAGATCGCCGCTTGCGCCCACGCTTCCCTGTGAAGGCACTACCGGATGCACGCCTTGATTCAGCATGGCGCAGAGCGTGCCGATCACCTCAGGCCGCACCCCGGAAAATCCCTTGGCCAGCGAGTTGGCGCGCAAGAGCATCATGGCGCGCGTCTCTTCCTGGCTCAACGGTTCGCCCACTCCCGCGGAGTGCGAACGGATCAGGTTCACCTGCAACTGGCGGTTCTGCGCCGGCTCAATATGTACGTCGCTCAGCTTGCCTACGCCGGTATTAATGGCATAAGCCACGCGGTCCTCGCGCAACAGCTTCTCCACCACTTCACGCGCGGCCACAACGCGTTCGCGCGCCGTCGCTGCCAGTTCCACCGGACGCCGCGCATAGACTACCTGCCCCAGATCGTTGAGCGAGAGATCGTTGCCGCTGATCTGCAAAGGAATGTTCGGCAAAGCAGTGTTCTGTAAAGGAGTATCGTGGGAAGACCCGCTGTGCAAAGAAGTCATGGATTCAGTTTGCGTTCCTTGAATGCTTTTATATATTTTTCCGGCAGCGAGGTGCGCACCAGCTTGCTGTCCACGACAATGTGCATGGTTTCGCCTGTCGCCAGCAGCATGCGGTCGCCTTCACGGAAAATTTCATAAGTGAAGTGCAGCAACGATGCGCTCATTCTTTTCAGTCCGGTCCGCACCACGATCTCATCATCATACTGCGCCGGCGCCTTGTACCGGATGCGCAGATCGACCACCGGCAAATGGCAGTTGTGCTGCTTTTCCATCTCGCTGTATTGGAAGCCGAGCTGGCGCAGCAGTTCCACTCGGCCAACTTCAAACCATATGAGGAAATTGGAGTGGTACACCACGCCCATCTTGTCCGTCTCGGCGTAGCGGACGCGCAGCCTGGTCTCGCCCATGACGTTTGCTTTTGGTGCCTCGGTTTTGCCGTCCTCTATTTTACCGTCCAAGTGGGTTTTCTTTTCTCCAGAAATGCCGTGATGCCTTCCTTAAAGTCGGCTGTCTGGCGGATGCCGGCATTGCTCTCAACCGCCTGTGCCACCTGGCGGTTGAATTGCTCGCGAGTATAGCCGGAAAGCAGCTTCTTGGTTGCCCGCAATGACGCTGGACTGTTTTCCAGCAACTGGGCGGCAAGCTCCCGCGCCCGCGCCATCAGCCGCTCCGCCGCCACAATCTCATTCACCAGGCCCAGACTGTGCGCTTCCTCCGCGCCAAAAGTGCGCCCCGTAAGCAGCAGGTCGCGTGCGCGCTTCTCGCCGATGTTGGCAATCAGAAAACTTGAAACAATGGCCGGGACAAACCCTATGCGGACTTCCGTATAACCGAACTTCGCCTCGGGCACGGCCAGCGTAAAGTCGCACAGCGTCGCCAGCCCCGTTCCCCCGGCAATGGCCGGCCCATTCACCGCGGCGATCGTCGGCTTGGGAAAGTCATAGAGCGACTTAAACAGTGATGCCATGGTTTCCGAATCATGGATATTCTGGTCATGTGTGCGTGTGCTGAGTTGCTTCAGGTTTTCCAGGTCCATCCCGGAACAAAAAGCTTTTCCCGCTCCGGTCAGGATGACAACCTGCGCGGTGGAATTTGCGGCCTGCTGGAGCGCCGCCGTCAGGTCATCGATCAGTTCATAGCTGATAGCATTGCGCTTGTCAGCGCGGTTGAGCGTAATAGTGGCAATGCTCTGGGCTTCAGCATATTGGACGGTGTTGTACGCTTGTGTCGTCATTGTATTGGTGTGTGCTTCTTCGCAATGTCGGCTGACATCTGCAATACCGCGTCTAGCGGCTTCTTCAGTGGGACATCGGCGCCGTGCGCGGCCAGAGCCTGCACGGCGATCTCCGTGGGAATATTGCCGATCATCTCATCCTGTGCGAAAGGACATCCGCCCAGCCCGCCGATGGCGGAATCAAAACGCCGGCAACCTGCGTCATAGGCGGCAATTACTTTCTCCGCCGCTCCGGCTTTTGTGCTGTGCAGATGCGCC
>DATBCN010000721.1:0-7011 GCA_036270475.1 Candidatus Angelobacter sp.
GGATTCACCTTGTCACGAAACTGCTCAAACAAGGGCAGAAGCACGTCATCGACAATCAGAAAGCGGTCTTGCGCATGATTCACAATGTATGCCAATTCCTGCGGATGCAGCCGCACGTTGAGCGTATGCACCACGCCTCCCGCGGCAGGCACGCCGAAATAGGCTTCCAGGTGCGCGTAATGGTTCCAGCAGAGCGTGCCCACACGGTCGCCAGGCTTCAGCCCGGCGCGATGCAACGCCTCAGCCAACGCCTTGGCGCGGCGATAAAACTCGATGTAGGTATAGCGATGGACGCTGCCATCGGGCCGGCGCGAAACGATCTCCACGGCCGGATAAACTTTTGGAATGCGTTCCAGGATTGCCTGCAGATTCAGCGGGTAATCCATCATGGAACCCTTCATGCGCGATTGCCTCCCGATGATCTAACCAAATTGCTGGTATCTATGCGTCTGAGATAAGAGCGGCGGAAATGGATTGAGCGCGCCTATCCTAGCACAGGGATTCCCGGCATCTTTGGTCTCTTCTGGCATATACTGCTCCCGCCATGAAACTCAGCCGCTTTATCTGCCTGCTGTTGATCAGCGCCTTCAGTACCGCCGCTATGCTGGCGCAAAACAGTTTTACCGTTGGCACCGCGACCGCCGGGCCGGGCCAAAAAGCTACCGGGATTTTGGAAGTGCCCGCCGGGGTTGACGCGGCAACCTCCATTCCCGTGGTGGTGGTCCGCGGCGCCAGGCCAGGACCGGTGCTGGCCCTGGTTTCCGGCGCGCACGGTACTGAATATGCGTCAATTATCGCGCTGGAAAAAGTGGTCCAGATGCTTGATCCCGCGCAGATTTCAGGCACGGTCATCATCGTCCCGCTGGTCAACATCGCGTCTTTTGAGCAAAAAGTCCCGCACGTGAACCCGGTGGATGGCAAAAGCATGAACCGTTTCTATCCCGGCAAACAGGACGGCACACAGACGGAGCGAGCGTCCTACTGGATCACAAAACAGATTGTTGAACGGTGCGATTTTCTGGTGGATTACCACGGCGGCGATCTGGACGAAAACCTGCGTCCGTATGCCTACTGGCCCAAGTCCGGCGACGCCAAGCATGACGCCATCACCCGCGACATGGTCCTGGCTTTTGGGCTGGACCATATCATTGTGTGGAGCGACCGCCCCAAGGACCCTGCGGCATCACGCTATCTTGACAACACCGCCAACACGCGCGGCAAGCCGGCCATTGCCGTGGAAGCCGGATATTCCGGGACAGTCCAGCCGGATGATGTTGCGTTGCTGGCCAACGGCACCCTGAGCCTGATGCGCTATTTGAAAATGCTGCCTGGCGTGCCCACAGTTGTGGAACATCCGGTGTGGCTGGGGAAAGTGGATACGGTTGCAAGTGAGCAGCCGGGAATCTTTTATCCGCTGGTGCAGCGCGGGACCTATGTTGAAGCCGGAATGAAGATCGGCTACGTGACGGATTACTTTGGTAAAACGGTCTATGAAGCCCACGCTCCGGCGGCGGGAGTGGTGCTGTACATCTGCGGTGTGCCGTCGATGAAAAAGGGCGACACGGTGGCGAACATCGGCGAGATTACGCAAAATCCTTAGTGATGCGGGTTCAAGACTCGGTCTGCTTGAATTTCCAGCGCTGATAAAAGTAAATGGCCCACAGACCGAGGGCAAAGAAGGCAAAAATATATCCTCCATTTGTGTCGTTCCTGAAAAAAAGCCAGACGATCTTGTGGTTTTCGATCCTGAAGAGAAACAGCAGAAGACTGTAAAAACTGGCCATCCACAGGAACTTGGTGTGGGCGGGCAGAGGATCAGTCCGCTTGCGCGTGAACAGAAAGAGGATCCACAAAAAGACAGCCGTAGCGGCAAACAGCATTCCGGCTGCGCCCGAATTGGTCCATAGTATCCACACGAGCTTGCCGTTCTGAATCTTGAAGATAAACAACATGAGTGTGTTAATCACCGCCAGCCAGAGGAAAGAACTGCGGGTTTCCGTCACCATGCGCGCCCGTTCCAGGGCAAGCTTTTCTTTCGCGGGGTCCGGGGCCATGGTAGGGACCTTGAGGGTCTCCAATGGGCCCGCGGCGCCGCGGGCAAACTTCTCAAAATCGGGGTCCTGGCGAAAATAATCTTCCACCAGCACGCGCGTGGCCGCGCTGGCCTCACCGGAGAAGTAAGCCGGCAATAGATCAACAATCACGTCGCGCTCTAGTTTCATGGGCGCACCTCCTTGAATTTTTCCCGGGCATGCATGAGTTTCAACCGCGCCCGATGCACTTTGACTTTTACCGTGGTCACGGGCAGATTCAGCGCCTGCGCGATCTCTTCATAAGGCATTTCTTCCTGCACGCGCATGAGCAGCGCCGCGCGGTCCACCTCAGAAAGCTGGTGCAACGCGGCCATCACGATATTTAATTCGGCTTTGTGCTCGGTCCGCGTCGCCAGCCCCACCGCGGGATCGGGGATGGTGTCTTCCAGTTCGGCAAGGCGGTTGCTTCGGCGCAGATGGTCGCGGTAAAGATTGCGCGCGATGGTGAACAGGTAGGCCTTGACCGTAGCTTCCCTGATCTTGCCGCGCGCGGTCCAGGCACGCACAAACGTCTCTGAGGTAACGTCATCGGCGAGCGTGGCGTCACCACAAAGGAACAGCACAAAGCGATGCACCTGTGGGGCATAGCTCTGGTAGAGGCTGTGGAAATCCATCATCGGCGGCTGGCCGGTAATAATACGCAGAAACAGCCCGGAAGTTACCAGGAAGAACCGGACTTCAGGTGGCAAATGAGCAGACGGCACCTAAAGCCAGAGTGGCTAAGACGGTGCCGCGCCAGTGTGGCAAAAAGCAAAGACCGGGCTGTTCATTTGCCGGCCCCTGTTTATGCCATTTCCTCCCAGGAAACAGCAACTAAACCCTTACAACACCGCCACCACTTCCAACCAACATCATTCTCGCGTCAATGCTCCAGGTAAAACCCTACGCATCACTGGTTTTACCAGCCGCCGCCGCCTCCCCCGCCACCTCCGCCGCCGGAGGAACCGCCGCCGCTTGATCCCGAGGATGATCCCGGCGCGGTGGAAGATGAAGAAATGGCGCTGGAAAATGAACTGCTGAATCCTGAAGTGAAATCCGATGCTGAAAATGAATTAAATCCCCCGCCCGAATACCACGAGGGTGAATACCCTGTTCCGGTGCCGGAACCCTCCGCCGTGGCCGCGCGCGCCAATACCTGGGAAAACTGCTCCGCCCAGGCATGTTCAACGCCCAGGGCAAGAGCGAAAGGCAGAAATCGCTCAAAAAGCTGTGGCGTCTTGTCCGGCGGGACCATGGTTCGCAGTCGATCAGCATCCACCGCCGTCAGGAAAGATTTGAAGCCGTCAACGCGGTCCATGAGCGCTCTGCCGGCCAGCGTGGGCGCTTTCAGCAAATGATGGAAAACCACATTGACGCCAATGGTGGCGGCAATAATGCAGAAAGCAGCAGCGCCACAGGTAAAAAACAATAAGCCCAGTCCAAAACATTCTCCGGCTAAAAACGGAATACTAAACAGAGTGAGAAATCCGGCCTGCCCCGCGCCCAGCACTCCTTCTGTTTTCGCACTTCTCCACGCGCGGACCACGCTGCTCAACAGCGCGTAGACACCAAAGGTCCATCCCGTAAGCCATACGGACATGAACAGGCCCACTGCGATCTGCGAGCCTCCGCCCTGGACCAACATGGCGGCGATGTTCAGCAGTGACAAGATAATACCCGGCCACAGATAACGGCTGTTGGTGACGAAATAATTCTTCTCCATCGTGGCATGCAGGTTGGTCTCCAGATCTTTCTGGGCACGGGCCAGTAACGCATGGTGCGTATTTTTCAGGACGAGCGGACTGCCTTCCTCAAACAGAGTGCGCGCCAGGCTTTTTTCGTCGGCGGAGAGGCCGTCAAGCGCGGCGTTGTTTTTACGCACCAGTTTGTAGGTCTTTGCGTCGTCCTGCTCAATGCTCAGGAAGCCTTTGGCGGCCAGCCCCATGATTCCCGCGGTAAAGGCTTTTTGATCGAACCCCATGCGCTCAAGAAAACGGATGGCCGCGGGCGACATGTTGTCCGGCGGCCCATAGAGCGGAACAATAGTCCCGTGCGCGGGATCCCTGCCCACCATGCCCCAGATCATCAGGTAATAGAGAAAGACCACGATCAGGCCGGCGAAGCCAAAGATGGCTGGTTTGTTATCGGCGATGAACCATGCGCGCTTCTGTTCCGCCGAGGGCGGGGCGATCAAGCCTTTAGGCCATGTGACCACAATGGTGAGTCCCTGCCGGGGCGCAAAATTTTCCGCACGAAATGTGGGATTGCCATCGTCATCGCGCCTGGCCGTATATGCCTGGCCTTTTTCACCTTCGTCACCGGTGTAGCCGCTGATGCTGGTCACGGAGCCGCGAACGTTGGCCGGCAGAAACACAGTGGTGGTGGCCGCGTCGATGGGAAATTTCCAGCCGTTGCCGGTCACGTTCCAATAAAGTTCGTCATGATCGGCAAAGAAACCGAGCTGGCGATTGGTGCGATAGGTGAACTGGTAGCCGTGCGGCCCGGGCGGCAGATCATAACTGGAGCTGCCAAAATAAACCCGCACACCGTTTTTCAAGTCTTCAGTATGGTACGGCTCGGAATTTCCGTCGCGGCTGAGACTGACGACCTGAAAAAGCACGGAATAGCCATTGCCGGCGCGGTCCTTGTAGCGCGTGGGGAAATCGCGATAGATACCGTGAACAATATCCACGCCGTCAGATTCAAGACCGATGGTTTCCGTAACCTGCATACCGCCGTCTGGATTCACGGTGATGCGTGAATCAAAGGAGAGAATGCGCTCCTTCTGGGCCGCGGCCGGTGCGGCCAGAATAAAGGCAAGGCAAACCGCCATCAAGAGGTTCTTCATGGAGTTAGAGATTGAACTATAGCGCGGTATCGCCCGGAGAACAGCACAAAAACTTTGGTTCCGATCAGAATTAGCGGACAGGCGCGGCCTGGTCCGGGCCAACGCGGCCGGCGGCAATTTCCGCGCGAAAATAATTTTCCCTGCGCATGGGGCAGCCGGCCATGCGGCGCAAAATCGCAATTTGCCCGGTATGAGTAAGAGCGTCGGCGACCGGCCTTGAAACAGTTGTTGCGGCGTAGCGGCCATCGGCGCGTCAGAGGCCAGATAGTCATCAAAAGCCTGCACCGTTTTAAAGAAACGCTCTGTTTCATGCGGCCAGGGCTGAGGCGTGGAATCATGCCATTCCTGCCTGCCTTTGGCGATAGAGAGCGCCCAATCAAAGAGGTCTCCCATGTGGGCCAGGATGTGTGCGGGCGTTCGGCCTTTTTCGCCGGTGCTGAACGAAGCAAAACTGTCTGGAGCGCCACGCAAAGCCTTACCCGCGCGATAAGCCAGTGTTGCCAGTGTATGCCGCAGAAGTTGGCGGCTGGAATCGACACCTGAGGTCGTTGCCTTGGTTGCCATGCTTACTCCTTATAATGCGTTACTCAACTGAGCAGTCAACAAAAATGCAGCCTTCAAAAATCGTCCGCTTCACAAATCGTTAAAGATGTATTTCCGCTGTATTGATTTTGGTGTATCAGTATTCACTGGATGCATCATTCACATATTGTAAAATTTGTACCGTGCATTTGAGCCAGGTCGATCTTAATCTGTTCGTGGTTCTTGAGGCCATCTACCGCGAAGGCAATCTAACGCGCGCGGGCCGCCAGCTCAGGCTCACGCAGCCGGCCATGAGCCACGCACTCAAGCGTCTGCGTGAACTCCTGCAAGACCCACTATTCATCCGCGAGGGCGCACACATGGCGCCCACTCCCTTCAGCCGTAACATGATCAATGAAGTGCGGCAGGCATTGCAAATCCTGGAAGTAAACCTGTATGAGAACCGCAATTTTGATCCGGCGCACACGCGGCGGGTATTTCAGATCGGTTTTTGGGAGCTGATGGAATCCACGATTCTGCCCCCGCTGGCCAGGCTCATGGCCAAAGCCGCGCCGGAGATTTCCATCACCACGCTGAGGGTAAAGCGGCGCGAGATTGAAACCGAGCTTTCCAGCGGTGCGCTGGACCTGGCGCTGGACATCCCCATTACCATGAGCGACAGCATCCGCCATCAACCGCTTTTTTCTGATCGTGTAGTGGTAATGGCGCGGGCAGGCCATCCGGCGATTGCCGGGGAGCTTGATCTGGACACATATCTCCGGCAGGACCACATCCTGGTTTCTTCCCGCCGGCTGGGCCCGAGCCTGGTGGATGCGGAGTTGAATCGCAAGGGCCGGAAGCGCAGGATAGCCCTCCGCTGCCAGCACTATTTTGCGGCCTGCCGCGTGGTGGGTGAAACGGACATGCTGCTGACCATCCCGGAACACTATGCGCGGCTGCTCAACACCGGCTTTAATCATCGTCTATGTCCGTTTCCGTTGAAAAGCCTGCAACAGCTTGAGATCCATATGTATTGGCATGAGAGCGCAGAGAATGATCCACCCAACCGGTGGCTGCGCGAGCAGATCAAACAGGTGGTTGATGCATCACTGGTGGAGACAGGTGAGCCGGAGTTGAAACGCCGTGCAAGCAGCACCGCAAAAAAGCCGCCCAAAGCGCGCCCATCGAGGAGAATAACCAAATGAAAGCCGCAGTCCTGAACGAAATGAAGAAGCCCCTGACATTTGCCGAGATTGAGCGTCCCCGGCCTGGCGAGAATGACGTGCTGATCCAGGTGGAAGCCTGCGGCGTCTGCCACTCTGATTTGTCCATTGCAGATGGCGACTGGAAGCAGTTTGCGGCCATCACCAAGACGCCGCTAGTTCTGGGGCATGAAGTGGCGGGCCGTGTGATTGAGGTGGGAGCGGGCGTGCGCGAATTGAAGATTGGCGATCGCGTGGGCGTGCCCTGGATTTACTGGACTTGCGGCGAGTGCGACTTTTGCCGCGAGGGCTTTGAGAACCTGTGTTCGAAGCAAAAGATCACTGGCCTGACCGTGGATGGAGGGTA
>DATBCN010000722.1:0-13467 GCA_036270475.1 Candidatus Angelobacter sp.
CAGCCGCGGCAGGGTGCGCGTCCTTTTGCCCAGGCCCTCACCTTTTGGGCCCAGGCGGTGGCCGCCGGACATCTGCGTGACGCATCCGCTGCAAAAGCTGCCGCCGACCAGTTTGACGCCATGCTTGAAGCCACCAAAAAATCAGACAAACCGCACGAGGCCCGATACATGGCCAACAATCATGACGAAGCACAGGCCTGGCTTGCCTTTGCGCAAGGCAGGAATGAAGAAGCATTGGGCCTGTTGCGCGCCGTGGCCGGCAAACAGGATAAAGTCGGCAAGGGTGAAACCGAAACTCCCGCGCGCGAAATGCTGGCAGACATGCTGCTGGAAATGAATCGCCCACAGGACGCTTTGGCTGAGTACGAAGTTTCGCTCAAGACCGACCCTAACCGTTTCAATGGTCTTTACGGCGCGGCGCGTGCGGCGGAGATGACGCAGCAAAAGGAAAAGGCCTCCGGCTATTACGCGCAATTGGTCAGAAACTGCCAGGGATCGAACTCTGATCGAGAGGAACTGGCCAAGGCAAAGTCGCTGGTGGCCGCAAAGTAGCGTTGTTGTTGCAACAGGCAAATGTTGCAAAAAAACAGTTTCTTACAAAATCGTTTCCCCTGATCAGGAGCAAGCAATGCCTTCACCAACAGAAGTAATACTCGATCCCAAGACGCAATGGTTCCTGAAATTTCTTGAGAGCATGGGCCGTCCGCAAATTTTTGAGGTCTCCCTCGCGGAGGCCCGCGAGATGTATGGAAAAAGCCAGGCCCTGGCGCCGGTCATCAAACAGCCGGCGCTGATTGAAGACCGGACCATTTCGGTGGGCGCCGGCAATCTCAAGCTCCGCATCTTCCGGCCTGAAGGAAACACCGGGCGTCTTCCGGTGGTCATGTATTTTCACGGCGGGGGATGGGTGCTGGGCGACGCCGATACCTTTGACTATTACATGCGTGAACTCACCAACGGCTCTGGCGCGGCCGTGGTTTTTGTGGAATACAGCCGCTCGCCGGAGGTGCGCTATCCCGTTGCCCTGGAGGAATGTTACGCCGCCACAAAATGGGTGGCCGAGCATGGCGGCACTCTCAACTTGAATGGCGCTCAAATCGCGGTTGCCGGAGACAGCGCTGGTGGCAATCTGGCCACGGCTGTTTGTATTCTTGCCGCAAAGCGTGGCGGACCGGAAATCACGGCGCAGGTGCTCATCTATCCCGCTACTGGCAGCGATTTTAATTCTTCATCTTTTGAGCAGTTTGCCACCGGCTATCTGCTCACCCGCGAATCCTCACAGTGGTTCTGGAAGCAATACGCGCCGGATAGTTCGGTGGAGTCGCAGCCCACCGCCTGCCCCCTCCAGGGGACCATGGATGATCTGCGCGACCTGCCGCCCGCACTGATTATCACCGCCGAATGTGACGTTCTGCGCGATGAAGGCGAGGCGTATGCGCGCAAGCTGATGGCAGCGGGAGTTCCGGTAACGTGTACGCGTTATCTTGGCGCCATCCACGCGTTTATGGGCATTAATGCGCTGGCCGATACGCCGCCTACCCGCGCAGCCTGGGCGCAGGTAAACCAGATGCTGCGGGAAACGCTGGTGCGGAAGGCCGCGGAACAAGCTGCTTAGGAAGAAATGGCTTCGCTGCAGATAGCTTTGAAGTTCCAGGATGGCTTTATTGAGTGCTACAGAGATGACGCGCTCGTCTGGCGAACGCCGGTTGCTTCCCTCATGTTGATCGCGGAATACACCACCAATGAAGGTCCGCATGTTGCCGATTATTTCGTTCAATTATGGAGTCTGGAAGAGGGCGAACTCATTCGCTCTTGTATGACCT
Organism: Candidatus Angelobacter sp.; assembly: GCA_036270475.1. GTDB lineage: Bacteria > Acidobacteriota > Terriglobia > Terriglobales > Acidobacteriaceae > Angelobacter. Next base: position 1,824 of record DATBCN010000722.1, read on the forward strand.
TCTATGCCGCAGGCAGAGATGACACATTCATTGCTCTGGCAACGCAACTGAGCGCACCTGTGTCTTTTGAACTAACCGGTTCAACCGAGTGGGCGTCTCGAATCATGTGGCCGCCGGAACTGGCGGGACACCCGTATTTTGCCTTTCGCGAGTTGAAGCCGGTCAAGTGGCGGGAAAAACTTTCTCACCTCTTTTTTGGAGCGACACAAGAATACTCTCTAACGGAAGAGGTCCAGGCATTCTTAAAGGAACGGAATAGCGAAGCCTGCAGACGGATTTGACGCTGAAAATGCCGAAAGCGAGTGGCGTCCGCCTCGAAGGCAAAACTCAATGTTCAACTTGGCAAGGCGTTACAGATCAATCTTGCGCGGACGGTCTCTGCGGCGAGTAAGATTGAGCTTTGATCCCCGTAGCGGAGACGCCGCAAAAAAATCTGCAAGATTGCCATGACGTCCGCCTTTTGGTTCCTTTGCTTCTGCGGTGGTTGGTGAAGCCTTGGCAATCAACCTCTTCGCCTTCATAAATACATCCAGGAACATCTTCTCCGTCAGCTTTCCGGTCAACGTGTTTTGCAGCGAAGGGTGATATGAACACAACAGCGTCCGGCCATTCGGCAGTTTGTAGGTCTCGCCATGGCCAAAAAGAAAAGCCGCCTTCGACTTCAACTCGCCGCGGCGCTTCAGATAGTTCAGATATGCGTCAAAGGCGATTTTGCCCAGCGCCACCACCACTTTCACGTTGACCAGCGCGGCAAATTCCCGGTCAAGATACGGCGCGCAGGCCGCAATTTCTTCTGGTGACGGCTTGTTCTCCGGCGGAGCGCATCGGACGGCGGCGGTGATGTAGGCATCCAGCAGACGCATGCCGTCGTCACGGTGCGTGGCGTTCGGCTGTGAGGTGAACCCTGCTTTGTACAGGATGGGATACATGAAGTTGCCGGAGCCATCGCCGGTGAAAGGGCGGCCCGTGCGGTTGGACCCATGCGCGCCCGGCGCAAGGCCCAAAATCAGCAGTCGTGCGTCAGGATCGCCAAAGCCCGGAACAGGTTTGGCCCAGTAGTCCCACTCAAGATAGGCGCGGCGTTTTACCTGGCCCATTTTTTTGCAGTGGGCCACCAGCCGCGGACAGAGCGTGCAGGCGATGATCTCCCGATTGAGCACAAGAAGACCAGAGTGCTCAGGCGCATTCATCGCCGGAGCAGTTTTTCTGGAGGGCAATAGCATCTACAGCAGTTTAGCAGTCTCGCCGTTAACGCCTTGGCCGGTGATCGTGGTCGCGTTGCATCAGGCTGGCCAGGGCATCCAAAAACGCCTCCGGCCCGTCGAGTGGATTCACGTGCATTTCAGACTGGTCATCCGTCGTCTGGTCATAGGGATCGAGCACCACGGAAGGAACATGGCGATTATGTCCTTCAGAACAAACGCGGCGGCGATCCGGAAGAGACACAGAATTGGCAATCACAATGGCGCATACGTGGCGGGCACCCAAAATTTTGAGTGCGGCTTCCACTGTAGACACCGGTATGACCCCATATCCCGCATGCGCGAGTACAGCGTTACGGATAGGGGCCAACACCCTTTCTGCTGATATGGAAAGGACTGCTGGGCGCATATTTTGTCCCGTCGTCTAACCCTTTTACCTGAGGTCTTGATTATTGAAAGTATTCCTCTTCTCTGGAACTGAAAGCAAGTAAAAAATCACTTAAGTTTTGTGCAGAGTTTGCCCCAAATGGGGCCGTTTTCTCCCTATTTCTAATAATTGGCCCTTTCCCGCGGCCTGCGATTCATTCCGCTCAACGCGCCATTGTTTCTAATATTTTCCGGTTATTGTCCGGTGCGGAGCGCACGGGTAGAAACAGTTGTACTGGGCGGCGCTGCGGGGTGGTCAATATCGCAGCCCGTTCAGGAAGCCATACAAATCCGCTCGTGAAAGGCTGCGTTTTATGTTTCGAACCTGCTCGGTTGCCCTGATTGTGCTTTGTGCCGCCTTTGTCTCCGTTCCTCGCGCCTCCGGCCAGGGTTGAGTGGCCGCAAGACAGAGCGCGCCCGTGATTGGCGCCTTATGCACGGATGGTGAAAAAGATTATGCCGCCCAGTCCCGTGAGAATTCCACCAACCATCATTTTGATTTGACGGTCGGCTATCGCTACCAGTCCTCGTCGCGGCACTTTGTAGGAACGGTGGAACAAAAGCAGCGGGAGATACTGCGCAACCAGGTGGAAAATGACTACCATCTGTTTGACGTTGCCATTAACTATCAACTGACGCACCGCTGGAGCCTCACGGCAAGCCTGCCGATCCTGGTGGCTACGCGCCATCAGGGCAGTGGCCTCTTCCATACACATGGCATTGGCGACGCCACAATTGGGACCCGTGCCTGGATTTTCCGCGGACCAACGGAACACGGCGGCAATATTTCATTCGGCATCAGCCTGAAAATGCCGACCGGCAAGGACAATTCCCAGGACTTTGCCTTCATCCGCGGCCAGCGCACTATCATTACCAGCGACCAATCCATACAAACCGGCGATGGCGGATGGGGATTTGCGCTGGAGACCCAAGGATACCAGCGGACGTTCTTTAACTCCATGCTGTATTTTTCCGGCGCGTATCTCTTCAATCCCAAGGGCACAAACGGCGTGCCGACTTTCCGCTCGGCCAAAGGCGAAGAGGTGATGTCAGTCTCGGATCAATACCTCTATCGCGGCGGCATCTCCCATGCCGTCCCGAAAATCAGGGGGATGGCTGTAAGTTTTGGCGGGCGCATGGAAGGCGTGCCAGTGCGCGATGCGTTTGGCAGCAGCCTTGGGTTCCGCAGGCCGGGATACGGAATTTCCCTTGATCCGGGATTTATCTATTCCCGCGGACGCAATACCTGGTCGTGCAACATTCCCTTTGCCGTGGAGCGGAACCGCAGGGTCAGCGTGCCTGATCTTGCCAACCACACCCATGGAGACGCGGCGTTTGCCGACTACGCTCTCACATTTTCCTATGGCCGGCATTTTTGACCGGAGCGGATTTACCCAGGAGAGATATGCGACACGTTATTTTTGTCTTGCTTTGCTTCACTACTGCTGCCGCAGCGGGCCAGTCCCAGCCTCAACTGACTCTCAAGGACACGGAGGGCAAGGCCCATACACTGGCTGACTATCGCGGCAAGGTTGTGGTGCTGAATTTCTGGGCCACCTGGTGCGTTCCCTGCAAGGACGAAATGCCCACCTTCGTGGAAGCACAAAAGAAATACGCCCAGCGCAACCTGGTTGTTCTTGCCGCTTCACTCGACGACGCCAGGACGCAGAAATATGTCCGCAAATTTGTAAAGACGTACAAGATGGGCTTTCCTGTGCTTCTGGACGCAACCGCCGACCTGATGCAGCAGCAATTCGGCCTGAACGATACAGTTCCGGCAACGGTTTTCCTGGATGCACAAGGAAACATCGTGGGCAAAATCGAAGGCCAGGCGCGCAAAAAAGACCTACTGAACCGCATTGCACGGCTGCTCTTCACTCCGGACCCGCCACCGAAGGCGGTAAGCCAGCCAACGGGAAAAACTCCATCGCCATCCGCGGCGCCTTAGCTCCGTGATGCCAGACTCGCGGCAACCGTCTTGGTGGCCGGTTGCCGGAGGCATGGTTCCCTTCTAGAATGGCAACTTCTGGAAGGGACACACATGCCTCCTACCTATGGAAACGGCAAGATCTGTTATATCGAAATGCCCACCACTGACGTTGCCCGTTCCGCAGAGTTTTACCGAACCGTTTTTGGATGGAACGTGCGGCGGCGCGGCGACGGCAGCACCGCCTTTGATGACGCCGTGGGCGAGGTGAGCGGCACATGGGTGCTGGGACGACCGCCATCTGTGGCGCCCGGACTTCTCATTTACGTCATGGTGGATAGCGTTGCCGCGACGATTGAGGTGATTGTTGCCAATGGAGGCGAGATCGTACAGCCAATTGGCGCGGACGCGCCTGAAATTACCGCGCGCTTCCGCGATCCTGGCGGAAATGTACTGGGTCTTTACCAGAATCCCGTATGAGCCATGGCTCACGCATTATTTCCGCGGCGCTGGTTGCCGGGAAATCCCCCGGCGAGTATCAAGGTAAGCGGCGAAGCTTCCCAGCCAGTGGCCGCCTTCATAATGCTCGCCAGTCACTGCGGCAAGCCCCGCACTACGGTGGGCTGCGGCGGAGGCTTCAAGCGCGGCAAGCCTCCGATCAGCCGTAGGGAGGCCGGAGGCAATACCGTCAAGCATCCACGCACGGCTCAGGTTCAATCCATCGATATGGGCCAGCTTGGGATCAGATGGATCGGTGGATTTTTCCGGCCGCAGCCATGAACCGCTCCCATTGCTGGAAATCTGAGGCAGGAATTGATGCAGCCACGCGGCAAACTCGCGTGGCGCAAGCACACGCCGCATCGCGTCCGCCTCAGCCAGGCACGGAGAGAGAAAATCTTCGCCTGACGGTTCGTAAGCCAGAGGGCAGTTCTTGTCTGTGGCGTAAAAATCCCGCGCTTTCGCAACCAGCAGATTCCAAAAATCCCGGTCGCCTGTCGTCCGTGCGTAGTCAATGATCAGGCCCAACGCAAACGCCGTCTGGCTGTGCTCACCCGAACGCACAGGATGCGAGAGTTTAGGCAGCCATACTCTCAATCGCTCAATGGCCGCTTGTTCCAGCGGCTGCAGGTTCCTGGCAAGTTCCGGTGCTAAGGACGCCGGCTCGGCCTTCTCCCATTCACGCAGCTCGGCGCCAAGTTGCAACAGCCAGGCAAGCCCATAAGGGCGCTCAAAGCTGGCACGGCCATCGGCTTTCAAATACACGACTTCCTGAGCGATGTTTGCCTGGGTAAGGCTCTGCTGCACTGCCGCGCGGGCTTCCGGCGCAAAGGCTGCATTGGGAAAGCTGCGCGCCAATCGCGCCAGCAGCCAATGTCCATGGATGGACGAGTGCCAGTCATAGCATCCATAAAACGCCGGAGTCAGTTTGCGCGGCGGGGCCACGTCAGCATCGCCATTCAGGGAATGCGCCAGCTTGTTGGGATACTCCTTGTGTACGCAGGCCAGCGCCAGTCTGGCGAACCGCTGTGCCGCGTCGACATTAAAGTTCTCCGCGTGAGGCGGCGCTGCGGCTTTGCGCGACAGCTTCTGATTTTGCGGCTGCCCCTGACATACCAAAGCAGCCAGCATTGCAGTAATGAATAACAGGACCCGCTTTTTCATGACTGCACCTTTTTCATGACTGCACAATGTAGCATGCACACCCACGTCCACCACGGAGTGCGTTGGCCGCGCGATGTTGAAGGCCGCACGGCAAGGCGCTGCCAAACAAATACTTGAGAATCATGATATTAACAGTCTCTGCGGAAGCTGAGCCGAACTACATTCACAGGAATTTCACCAGCGCATCGATCGTCTCTTTGGTGTTTTCCTCCATCAGCCAGTGCCCGGTGTTTTTGAGTACGATCACCGTGACATTGGCAGCCACCAGCTTCACTTCTTCGCCAAGCGCGGCCCCGTTGGCCTTCTCGCCGCCAATGGACAAAACCGGCATGGTCAGCTTGGTCCGCGCAAGTTGAGCAAAATCTTTTGCCGTCTGGGGGAAGGCAATAAAGTAGGCCCAACTGGAGCGCATGCGTCCCGGACGCGCGTAAGCGGCGGTATAAAGCTTGCGTGTGGCTTCAGGAATGGAATGCGTTTTGTCCGCGGCAAAGTCATTCCAGTAATGCTCAAAGTAGGTGCGCTCGCGGCCCTGCACCAGCAGTTCAGGAGTTGGTCCGTTAAAGCGAAAATGCCATATTGCAGGATTGTTGTAGATCTCTTCCCATTTGCCCACGCCGGGAAGAAATGCGTCCATCAGCACCAGTTTGGTTGTTTCCGCGGGAAACTGCGCGGCATAGGCATACGCGACCATCAAGCCTATGTCGTGTCCCACAACCTCGGCTTTTTCCGCGCCCAGCGAACGGACAAGAGAATGAATGGTAGCGGCTGCGCTCTTCATGTCCAGGCCCTTCGCCGGGATTGACGAGTCGCCAATGCCGGGCAGGTCAGGCGCGATCACCGTAAATTTTTCCGCGAGCCGAGGGATCAGCGGTCTCCACATGTAAGAGGTTTCCGCGTAGCCGTGGAGGAGCAGTACGGTTGGACCGTGGCCAGCCATCAGATAGTGCAGCTTTGCGCCATCAATTTCCGCCATGCGTGACGCAATGGCAGGCGCAGCCGCTTTGGCTGGGGTTTTTGCCTGCGCCGCCGCCAAGGTGGACGCAAGCAATGCAGCCAGGCCGCACAGCGCCACCCGCGGATAAACATTCAACACGTGTTTCATAAAAGCTCCTCTGTCAACTGTGCCAGCCGCAAGAGCGGACCGCTTCGCTTGGCATGCGACCTAAAAGTATGGTGTTGAAAATAACTTGAATCTCATTTTTTAGCAAAGAGCGCTGACGGTAGGCTTCCGGACAAGCGGGGAAATCCATTCATCCGGCTTTCAGCGGCGACTTCCGCGGCGCCACGATTTTTTCCGCGCAAGTTTCGCAATCGTGAACGATCCATGGAAGGAGAGGACCGCATTGCGTCTGCAAACAGAACGAAGAGTGTCGCATTACCGATCTGCCGTTGGCCAGCGTCACAACGGCCAAAAGCGTGAACTTCAGGTATCCTTGAATCAGCACCCGCTCATTAGAGACCGGCAAAATAGAGACTGGCAAAAATAAAGACCGGCAAAACTTTTCGGCGAAGGTGAAAAGACCGCCTGCGCTCACTAAAAATTATGAAACTGCCTTCCATGGCGCAATCATTTCCGGCGGTCTCACAGGTCCGGCGGTTACACAGGACGAATGCAGGAAGAAAACGATAAGACCATAGCGATCATCGGCGGCGGCATTGGCGGAGTAGCAGCCGGAGTAGCTTTGCACCAGGCCGGGTTCGGCGTAAAGGTTTTTGAGAAAGCTGCCCAGTTGCGTGAGGCCGGCGCCGGTATGAGCCTTTGGCCCAATGGAACAGGGGTCTTACGGCAACTCGGATTGTTGGCGGCGGTGGCGGACCAGGGCCAGAGCGGGACACATTTCCTGGTCCGCTCACAGACCGGCAAAGTCCTGATGGACATAGGCACGGCGGAAGCCGAGACGCCGACCGTCTGCGTGCATCGCGCAGATCTGTTGCGAGTGCTGGCCAATGCGCTGCCGCAGGAATGCTTTGCCCTGGCGCATGAACTGGCCGACATGCAGTTTGCCGGCGGCAAGGTGGAGCTGAAATTCAGCAACGGCGCACACGGGACGTTTGACGGAGTAGTGGGTGCTGACGGCATTCATTCGCTGATGCGCGGACGGCTTTTGCGGCCGGGCCTGCCGGTGTATCGCGGCTATGTTATTTTTCGCGGCATTGCCGATGTGCCGGAAAATTTCGCGATAGGTCACAACAGCGAGAGTTGGGGAGAGGGCAGCCGCTTTGGGATTCTGGCCATTGGCGGCAACAAGGTGTGCTGGTATGCCACGGTAAATTCGCCCGTCCCGCCTCAATCCGCTGACTGGCCCAAAGAAAGGCTCGAACAACTTTTCCGCCGCTGGCACAATCCGATTCCTGAACTCATTGCCGCAACCGGACCTTCCGCCATCATGATGAACATGGCGTGTGACCGGCAACCATCACGGCGCTGGAGCCATGGCCCCGCCACTTTGATCGGCGACGCTTCGCACGCGCTTACGCCCAATCTTGGCCAGGGCGCATGCATGGCGATGGAAGATGCTTTGGTGCTGGCCAACTGTCTCAAACGCCGGACGAGTGTTGCAGCGGGCTTTCGCCTGTATGAAACCAGGCGTTATCCGCGCGTACGCAACGCTATGTGGCGTTCACGCTGGCTGGGTGAGGTTGGCCAGTGGGAAAGCCGCGCCGTGGTGGCGGCACGCAATGCCGTGACCCGCGTCCTGCCCGGACGCATCTTTGAGTGCCACTCCAGTTTCGCGCAGCTTATGACTTTGCTCGCCGGTCAGACCGGCACTTCCCTGTCCCAACCAGAATTGCTTTGATCCCGGACGGCCTGGCGCAGCTTTATTCAACGTCCGCGCACAAATGATTTTTCCCAACAACAAACAGGCGGTAACATTTGCCGCGATAGAATCGGTACAAGAAAATTATTTGGATCGGCGGAATATAAGATCGGCGGAATATAAAAAAGAGGAGCCCATGCCCTGGCTTGAACCAGTCATCCTGCGCGGGAGACACGCTATTTTAGAGCCGCTTTCGCACGCCCATCACAATGATCTTGTTGAAGCCGTGCAGGATGGCGAGCTGTGGAAGCTGTGGTACACCGTGATTCCGGAGCCCGGCAAGATGGCAGCGGAGATCGACCGCCGGCTGGACCTGCAGGCTAAAGGATTAATGCTGCCGTTCGCGGTCCTCGATGCCCGCACGGCAAGAGTTGCGGGCATTACGACCTATATGAATGTTGACGCTGCGCATCGGCGTGTGGAGATTGGCGGAACGTGGTATCGCAAGAGCCTGCAGCGCACGGCACTGAACACGGAGTGCAAGATGATGCTGCTCACGCACGCATTCGAGTCCCTGAATTGTATTTGCGTGGAGCTGCGCACGCACTTCTTGAATCACGCGAGCCGGCGGGCCATTGAACGGCTGGGCGCGAAACTGGATGGCATATTACGCAACAACCAGATTCAACCCAACGGGACTATCCGCGACAACTGCGTTTACAGCATCATCGCCAGCGAATGGCCCGTGGTGAAGGCGAACCTGGGATGGAAGCTGGAACAAGCCAGGGCTGAATAGGGTCCTTTTGGTAGCCTGAGCTTTTCACTACACTGCTTGAAAAGTACCCTTTGTTTTTTTCTACCATTCATCGCCCTTTCGGCTCTATTTGACCCCTATCGCGCTGTCTCATAAACTGGTTGCTTGGGGTATGTGTGTTTGCAGCCCGCAATTTTGCCGTGTTTTTTTATCAGCAACGGCGGCTAAGGAAACCACTTGGACAACGCAACAGAACGTAACGCAGTAGAAAATCCTGAAAACCAGCCTTCTGACGCCGCAGCGGCTGAAGATCAACTTTCTGAAGGGCAAGCCCTTTCTCCTGAGGGACTTGCAGAGCATGGCGACCATGCTCACGCAGGGCATGAGGGACACGATCATGCACACGCGGACGGACCTCCGCCGATGGACCCGGCCTGCAAACGCGAATTGAGCATTGAAATCCCGGCCGACGTTGTGAGCCGGCACCAGGAAGCGCTGGTGCAGCAATATTCCAAACAGGCGCGGATACCCGGGTTCCGCAAAGGCAAGGTCCCGGCCAGCATAGTCAGAAACCGCTTCTCCAGCGAGATTACCAGTGACGTGGTGGAGCAACTGGTGCCGCAGTACTTCCGCGACGCCGTGATCAAGGCCGGATACAGGCCGATTTCCCAGCCGCACATTCATGGCCTGGAATTTACGCCAGGCGAACCCATCAAATTTAAGGCAGCGTTTGAGGTGTTGCCGGAATTTGAATTGGCCGATTACAAAGACCTGAAGGCTGATAAACCGGAGATCAACATAACGGACGAGCAGGTTGACGCCGAAGTGAAGCAGTTGCAGGAACGGCAGGCAAGTTTTGATCCGGTAAATGATGACCGCGGCGTGGAGAAGGGCGAGTTCGTCCAGGTGTCATTTGAGGCGACGCCGAAATGGGTGAAAGAGGCGGAGCCGAAGGACGCGGCTGCGGAGCCGGGCGGCGAAGGTGCTGAAGCAGAGAGTGCTGACCCAGAAAATGAAGGCCCGGAACAGGCAGAGCCGCCACAGCCGGTGCAGATGGACGAAGTGCTGGTGGAGATTGGCGGAGCGAACACCATTCCGGAATTTACCGAGCATTTGAATGGCGCCAAGGCAGGCGAAGAGCGCAACTTTGATGTTGTCTATCCTGATGACTTTTATGACAAGCGGTTGGCCGGGCAGACGTTCGCCTATAAAGTAAAGGTCAACGCGGTAAAGAAAAAAAACCTTCCGGAATTGAATGACGATTTTGCCAAAGAGTTGAGCCAGGAATTCCAGACGATTGACGATTTGAAAAAGCTGATCCGGGAAAACATGGAGGCGGAGCAGCGCCACAAAGCCGAGCACGCCGCAAAAGACAAGCTGGTGGAAGAGCTGCTGGCAAAGAACGATTTTCCGGTGCCGCGGTCCATGGTGGAGCACCAGATTGATCTGCGCCTGGAGCGCGGGTTGCGGGCGCTGGCGGCGCAGGGCATGAAGACGGAAGACATGCGGCGGATGGATTTTGGCCGTCTGCGCGCCGGCCAGCTTGAAGCGGCCATCAAGGAAGTAAAGGCCAGTGTTTTGCTGGCGAAAATCGCAATCAAGGAAAACATCCAGGTCACCGATCAGGAACTGGAACAGGAAATCATGGGGATGGCGCAGCAGATGAAGCAGCCATTGGAGGAAGTTAAGGAACGTCTCATAAAAGATAATGCGGTGGAACGTTTACGCGACCGCATGCGAAGCGAAAAAGCGCTAAACTTGCTGTACGCGAACGCAAATTAGAAGTTGCCGCTGGCCCGGCCAGCTTTCACGGAAGGAAGAAGCGATTTATGGCACTTGTTCCCATGGTAGTAGAGCAGACCAGCCGAGGCGAACGCGCCTATGACATTTATTCCCGGCTGCTGCGCGACAATATCATTTTTATTGGCACCCCAATCGATGACACGATCGCGAACCTGGTGATCGCACAACTTCTGTTTCTTGAGGCGGAAGATCCGGAGAAGGACATACAGCTTTACATCAATTCTCCCGGCGGATCGATCACGGCGGGCATGGCGATTTATGACACCATGCAATTTGTGCGTCCTGACGTGATGACGATTTGCTGCGGCCAGGCAGCCAGCATGGCGGCCTTGTTACTTTGCGCTGGTGCCGCGAATAAGCGTTTTGCCTTACCCACTTCTAGGATTCTTATTCACCAACCCTTGATGTCTGGCCTTAGCGGCCAAGCCACGGATATTGATATACATGCCAGAGAGATACTGCGGATGCGGGAAATCACTAGTCAACTGATTGCCAAGCATTCCGGGCAAAAGCTGGAAAAGGTGGAAAAAGACGTTGAGCGGGACTTTATAATGAATGCACAACAGTCTAAAGAGTACGGAATCATTGACGATATCATTTATAAGCATAAGTAGCGGTACAAATGTCAACCCGGCCGGGCTGCTGGCCAGAAAGATTAAAGCCCGTCCGCACCAAGGAGTACGACCGTGAAGCCCAGGACGCCGGAAGAAACACTTCGTTGCTCGTTCTGCCATAAATCGCAGGACGCCGTTGCCAAGCTCATCTCGTCACCAAGCGACTATCCCCGGGCTTACATCTGTGATGAATGCGTGGCTGTCTGCAATTCCATATTGGAAGACGACCGCACTGAGTCGCACGCCGCTGCCGCGCCCAACCATCTGCCCAAGCCGCAGGAAGTCAAGACCTTCCTGGATGAATACGTAATCGGGCAGGAGCAGACCAAGAAAAAGCTCTCCGTCGCCGTCTACAACCATTACAAGCGCATCCACATGAACCGCACCAAGACCGGCGAAGTGGAGCTGACAAAATCCAACATCATGTTGATTGGCCCCACGGGCACAGGCAAAACGCTGCTGGCCCAAACGCTGGCCCGCATGCTGGATGTGCCGTT
>DATBCN010000723.1:0-21184 GCA_036270475.1 Candidatus Angelobacter sp.
CAAGGCGACACCGATGAAAACACGATGCTTTGGATTCCTGGACAGAGAATTCTCATTGCTGGCGATGTCTTGTTCGATGACATGCACGTCTACACCGCGGAAACAGACAGTAAGGCTAGAGGAAAATGGTTGAACTCATTACAGAAAATCAGAGAATTAAAACCTACGGTTGTTATTCCTGGACATAGCAAGGTTGGAGCGCGTCTTGACGCCAGTACGGCCGTAGATTTTACGGAAAACTATTTATTAGTTTTTGAGGAAGAACTCAAAAAAGCCAAAGATGCGGATAGCCTTATTAATACTATGAAGGAGAAATTCCCATCCTCCGACCTGCTCTTGGCAATCGAACGGGGCGCGAAAGCTAATGTTAAACCCTGACAGACACTCGAACAAATCACCGCGGGATGGATGTCAATGAAGAAGTACAAGATCGCTGTTCTGGACGATTACCAAAATGTGGCGCTTGAGAGCGCCGATTGGTCCGTGCTCCGCAATCGAGCGGACATCGCCGTATTTCAGGACCACCTCGCCGATCCGGACGCCGTGATTGAGCGGTTGCTGCCTTTTGATGTGATTTGTGTGATGCGCGAGCGGACTCCGCTGCCCCGCAACGTCATTGAGCGCCTTCCCAATCTCAAGCTCATTGCTTCGACCGGAGCTGTAAACGCATCGATTGATGTTGCCGCCGCGAGCGAGCATGGGATCGCAGTGGTTCACACGAGGTATAGATTCGGACCCGACGATTGAATTTACCTGGGCGCTGATCTTGGCCTCCGCGCGACATATCGTGACGGAGAGCAACTCCATCCGATCCGGCGGTTGGCAACAGACAGTGGGCACGGATCTCTGTGGAAAGACCCTGGGGGTTCTGGGACTTGGGAACGTTGGATCACAGGTCGCGCGGATCGGGGCCGCTTTTGGAATGAAGCTGATCGCCTGGAGCCAGAACATGACGCCCGAGGCCGCCGAAGCTGCGGGCGCAATCCTAGTTTCCAAGGACCAGCTGTTTGAGCGGGCCGACATCCTGACGATCCATTTGGTGTTGAGCAGCCGCACGCGCGGCCTAGTTGGGGCCGAGGAGTTGGAGAAATTGAAGCCAACGGCCCGGTTGATCAATGCGTCGCGCGGGCCGATCGTCGACGAGCAAGCTTTGATCAAAGTGATGAAGAACAAGCAAATCGCCGGCGCGGCGATCGATGTATTCGACACTGAGCCGTTGCCTCCGTCTCATCCTTTCCGGACACTCGACAACGTACTGGCAACGCCGCATATCGGCTACGTATCGCACGGTCTTTACAAGACGTTCTACGAGGATACCGTCTCGAATATTCGAAAGTGGCTCGACACCCAGTAACTCGGCAAGAACAGGGAAAAAACAATGCCTAAAAAGCTCGAAGGTAAGGTCGCTGTCATCACCGGAGGCACAGAAGGGTGGGCACAAAACTGGGCACACTGAAAAATCCGCCCTTCCGCCAGCAATCCGCCCTTCCGCCAGCAAAGGAGGAAAAACAAGTAACTGGTGCTTAGTGAGTGGGGTTAGATGGTGAGCGCGGAAGGAATCGAACCTTCAACCTACTGATTAAGAGTCAGTTGCTCTGCCAGTTGAGCTACGCGCCCTTGCGATGGAAATTAAAAGAGGGGCATTCCAGGAAGACCTAAACAGTGTAACACAAGCCGATTCGCTGGGCCGGGCCTCCGATTCTTCGCCAAGCAATTCAAGGAAGACATACCTAATCACAAGGTTCACCAAGCTTTAACACTGCCTTCATCCAGCGTTAAAACGGCCCGTGTACAAAATAATCATTCGCTTTCCTTCATGGAAGCGCTCGAACCCCAGATTTTCTCTCTCTAATCACTCCAACGGGCCCGCAGACCTCCGGGCCCATTTTTTTTGACGCCCATTTTTTTTTGGCTGGTTTTTCAAGCGTGCTTTCACCATGCCTTTCAGCCCAGCATTTTGCATACATTTTCAGCGGCGTTTTGCATCTATCGGTTTTCAAGCCATATCGTTAAGGCGCATTTTGGTTGAGGGCGCATTTCAGTCGCGGAAAAGGCGGGTGCGATCGGCCACCTTCATGGCGTCGTGGAGAAATCCGCGCTTCAGGGCCTTAAGAAAAATCTGGTAATCCGCTTCAACCTGTCCGGCATAGGCCAGGGCAAATTGTGTGAGCGCCTTTTCCGCCTTGCCCGGCTGGCCCATATAGGCGGCAAGAATTGCGGGACTGCCGGAGCGCGCATGGCCTTTGGCCAGCAATTCAGCGCATACGCTGCTGTACTCGATGAGCCGGTTGCCCTTCAGGTCACGCGGCTCCACGGAGCTTTTATGGTCATTGAGCTGGCGCACCAGATAATCGCGTCCGGCAATGGAGCACCAGCCGAGCAGCGGATCGGAATACACCTGCAGGGCCCGCTGCCCCTGCACAACACGTTCTCCCTGATGGCGGGGAGCGGAGCGGTCTTTATAAAAGCCGGCATAGGCGGAGGGCAGCGCTTCCTTGATCTGCAGGAACAGCGGGTCATTTTCACTTCCAGTCCGCCCCAGCAAAAGAACAACGTAGTCGCGCGTTCCCACGCTGCCCGTCCCCACCACTTTAAAGCCGACGTCCACTGGCTTATAGCGGTCAAAGAGAAGTTGGCGGTCCGGCGCCAGCGTCTCGCGATAGCTGCTTAAGGCGCGCTCCACGGCCCTGGATTCTGGGCCTTTCACGTCCCATATGGTGTCACGCTTGTAGATGAAACTGTAACCGCCGCGGGTTTTGCGCGCCAGCCTGGCCAAACTGGCGAGCGGGCTGGAGCGTTCGGACTTCTTGAGCGCGGAGCGGGTTGCGGGATCGCGCACGTTGCGCAGGGCGCGGTGGCGCGCAACCTCCAGAGCGGTCATCTGGGAAAAACGCCGCATCCATTCGCAGTATTCGCGGACAAAAACACGCGTTGCGTCCTTGCAGCAGGCATCACTGTCGCCGGCGGCGCGTCCCGCCAGAACAATGCTGGTGGCCATGCGTTTCACGTCCCACTCCCAGGGACCACGCTGGGTTTCGTCAAAGTCATTGATGTCAAGCACAATGTCAGAGCCGGGGGTGGCAAAGAAACCAAAATTTTTTACATGCGCGTCGCCGCACATCTGGACTTCAATCCTGGTATGTTTCGCGTGGCCAAGATCGGCGGCCATGATCTCTACCGATCCGCGGAAAAACACGAATGGCGCGGTACTCATCAGCTTGAATTTGATGGGCAGCAACTGGGCGATGTGCTTCTTTGACGCTTGCCGCAGCACATCCAGAGGATCGAATTTCCGTTTTGGGGGATCAGCCAGAGCCGTCCGTCCCAGATGGGAACGCAGGGCCAGACCTTGTTTTTCGACTTTGTTGTTTGCTGGCATAACCAAAAGTCAGTGCTTGGAAGGCTAGATTTTGGCAGGGCCGGAGTCAAGCACGGGGCAAAAAGAAGCCAATTTCGCCCTGAATTTCCACAAGTCCCTAATAATCAACTTGATACCATTTTGGCATTTAAATCATTTTATTTACATATATTTAACGTTCCATTCACGGTACTGAAATCTGCTGTTGCTACAAATATAGTGCATGGCAGATTGTTTTGATACCGTGATTATCTCTGACCTGCACCTGGGTTCCGAGGTCAGTCAGGCTGGCGCCGCGCTGGCTTTCCTGCAGTCAGCCCGGTTCAAACGGCTGATTCTGCTGGGTGACATCTTTGCCGACCTCAACTTCCGCCGCCTGACAAAAGAACACTGGAAGTTTCTGGGGCACATTCGCAAGCTCTCCAATCCCAAGCATGAAGTCGAAGTGGTATGGGTGGAAGGAAACCACGATCACGGACTCACGGAAGTGATGTCGCATCTGGTTGGCGTGCCTGTGTATCAGGAATATGCCTGGCAATACGATGGCAAACGGCACCTGGCCGTCCACGGCCACCAATTTGACCGCTTTGCCGTGGCCAACGCCCTATTGAGCAAAGTGGGCCAGTTCATCTTTCTGCAGCTACAAAAGCTTGATTCCAAGAACCAATGGTTTGCCCGTTACCTGGACCGTCTTAGTACAAGGTGGTTACGTCTCTCAGAGCAGGTAGCGCACGGCGCGCTCAGTTACGCAAAACCTGGCAAGACTGAGCGCATTTTCTGCGGTCACACGCACGTTCCGCTGGCCCGGGAGCGCGATGGCGTGGAGTATTACAACTCGGGCGCATGGGTCGATCAGCGATGCACTTACATCACGATCGGCCCGGAAGGAGTGGCGATCCATGACTACGTCCACGAAATTGACAATCGTGATTCCGGCGAAGAACGAATCCCGGCTTTTGCCGACCCTGCTGGAATCACTGTGCCGGCAGGACTATTCCCTGATGAAGTCTACGAAGGTATTCCTGGCTGACGCCGGATCAACCGACGGCACACAGGAACTGGCTATGTCGTTTGCCGGCCGGCTCAACATTGAAGTGATTCCTGGAGGGCTGCCCTCGGTAGGGCGCAATGCCGGAGCACATCGCGCAACCACGCCGTATGTGCTGTTTATTGACGCCGACATGGAGTTGAAAGACGCCACATTGCTGCGGCGCGCCATGCGCCTGGTGGAGCGGCGCAAACTTCACTGCATTACGACGAATATCTGGTGTTCAAAGGGCAGCATCCGCGATGGAGTTCTCTATTTCCTGAACAACGTGGCGCAATACGGTTCATTATTGGTCAAGCCCTTCAGCACCGGCATGTTCATGCTGTTTGAAAAAGCCACGTTTGACCGGCTGGGCGGGTTCAATGAAGGCGCGCTTTACGCCGAAGATTATCTCCTGAGCAAAAAGGTACGGAGCCGCAGGTTTGGCATTGTAAGCGGCCGCATACACACCACGAACCGCCGCTTCAAGAGCATGGGCTATTTAAAGATTGTGGGCATGTTCGTGAAAACAATGCTGAATTCATGGAACGATAATTATTTTCTGCACGATCATGGATACTGGCGGCAAAAGGTCTAGAATCCAATCTAAAGAATGGACAAAGGACCTCGCGATCCAAATCTCGTCGATACCAGTCCCGCTTTCCCTGCTGGCTTCGCCTGGGGCGTAGCTACATCCTCTCATCAGGTGGAAGGCGGCAACACAAATAACCAATGGACAACGTGGGAAAAAAGCGGGCGGATCAAGTCAAAAGACTGCGTAGGACGCGCCTGTGACTGGTGGCGCGGCGCCGAGCGGGACTTTGATCTGGCCCAGTCTTTGGGCGTAAATGCACTTAGGCTCTCCGTGGAGTGGAGCCGCATTGAGCCGGAAGAAGGCCAATGGGACGATACGGCGCTGGCGCGCTACCGGCAGATGTTGAGGGCCCTGCATGAGCGCGGCATGCGGCCGCTCATCACGCTGCATCACTTTACCAATCCACAGTGGTTTGAAGCCAAAGGCGCTTTCGCAGCGGCGGAATCGGTTGCGCTCTTCCAGCGGTTCACGCAACATGTGGTTGCCGGGCTGGGCGAGTTTTGCCATGACTGGGCGACCTTCAACGAGCCGAATGTCTATACGGCACTCGGTTATTTCCTGGGGGAGTTTCCTCCGGGGAAAAAAGGGCGTTTCCTGGAGGCGGCACAGGTCACCCGAAATCTCTGCCTGGCGCACGCGGCTGCGTATCGCACCATACATTCTCTGCAGGCGGACGCCAATGTTGGCTGGGCACAGCACTATGTAGTGTTCAAGCCGCGCCGGTCAGAGTCCCAGGTGGACCGCTGGATTTGCGGGTTTATAGACCGGCATTTTAATGACAATTTTTCTGAAGGCATCCGGACCGGCCGGGCGCCATTTCCCCTGAACCTGCTGGGCTACAACCTGGCGGAGGTAAAAGGCACCTGCGACTTTGTGGGGATCAACTATTACAGCCGTCTGCGTGTGGGCTTTCAATTCAGAAGCCCCAGGACTCTGTTTTTTCAGATCTCCGTTCCGCCGCACAAGCCGCAGGGGGACTCCGGCATTGAAGTTCCTTATGGCGAGGTTTATCCGGAGGGATTGCGGCGGGCCGTGGAGCATTTTGCCGACTTCAAAAAGCCGGTCTACATCCTGGAAAATGGCGTGCCCGACCGCAAGGACCGCATCCGCCCCTGGGTGATTGAATCAAGTGTTGCGCAGATGCGCGAATTGCTGGCGGAAGGAGTGGACCTGCGCGGCTACTTCCATTGGACGCTGGCCGACAATTTTGAATGGAATGAAGGCTGGCACCTTCGCTTCGGCTTGTATGAGCTTGATCCGGTGGCGCAGACGCGCACGGCGCGGCCAAGCGCACACCTCTACGCGCGAGTGATAAGGGAAAATACGGCACCACACGCCACGGAAGAACAGTTCAATTCCGAGGAGGCGAGACAGAACGGCACACAACTTCATATCACAGCCAATCCGCATTCGCACAATGGGCAAAGCGTTGGCCAGAACAATGGCAACGCTGAGCCAACGGATGGGATTACGGCCAAAAATGAGAGTGGATTAAGCTAAACCAAAACGGAACAGCAGTGGATTCCGGTTACTCTCCGCCCGAGGGACCATGTGTTCCAGTAGGATCGAGGCGGGCCAGTTCCAGCAAAGCAAAGCACTTGGCATCTTCCTTGCGCGCGGTCTCATGAAGAACAACAACTTCTCCAGATCCTTCCTGTTGAATAACACAACGCCAAAGGTTAGGGGCGCCAGGGCTTTGTGGCTTAATTTGGGCCTGATACGGCGGCTGGACAATGCGCATGTTCTCTCCTGGGGGGCAATAGGGAACGTGTTTCTCCCTTATTGGAACCATTACACTCTTGTTCTGGGTGCCAGAATGTTAATAACATGTTAAAAGAATGGGTGACCTGTGGAATACGCGTACATAATAAATAACCTGTTATTTTATTATTTGTCTTATGTTGATTAGAAAAAATCAGATATTTATTTATTAAAATTAAATACTTACGATTTCATTTGCTGCCGAGGGCACATCTTTGGCCCCTGGAAGCGCGGATTTGATGTTCCATATCTCACGGGCATATTCCGCAATGGTCCGGTCACTGGAGAAATAGCCGGTTCGGGCCACATTCAGGATGGACTTGGCAGTCCAAACGGCCGGCTCCTGGTAGTCCTTTTCAGCCCGGCGGCTGGCGCCAATATAGGAAGACAGATCAGCCAGATGGAAGTAGCGGTCGCCGCGGTCCAGCAGTTCATCCACGATCCAGCGAAAGAGTCCGGGCTCGTCGGGACAGAAGCGGTTTGAAGCCAGACTATCCACCACGCGGCGGACCGTGGCGTCCTCGTTGTAAATCTCGCGCGGACTATAGCCTTTGGAATTCTGATACCAGCTTACGTCATCGCGAGTGAGGCCAAAGGTATAGATATTTTCTTCGCCAACGGCCTCCATGATTTCAATGTTTGCGCCGTCCAGCGTACCCAGCGTGAGCGCGCCGTTCATGGCCAGCTTCATATTGCCGGTACCGGAAGCTTCCATGCCGGCAGTGGAGATCTGCTGGCTGAGATCGGCGGCGGGCATGATGATTTCCGCGAGAGAAACGCGATAGTCGGGAACAAAGACGGCCTTGATGCGGTCTTTGGCCCGCGGATCAGTATTCACAACCTGGGCAACGTTGTTAATGAGCTTGATAATCTGCTTGGCCGCCCAATATCCGGGCGCGGCTTTGCCGGCAAAAATATAGGTGCGGAGGATTTGCGGCTCGGCTCCATCCTCCACCATGCTGAGATATTCATGGATGACGCGCATCACATTGAGGAGCTGGCGTTTGTATTCATGAATGCGCTTTACATGCACATCAAACATGGACTGCGGATCAATTACAACCGCCGCGGTATTGAAGACCTCGCGGGCCAGCTTTTCCTTGTTGCGCCGTTTGATCTTGCCGAACTCCTCCAGAAAGGCCGGATCGCCGGCGTGCTTTTCAATCGCGCGGACACGGTCAAGGTCAGTGATCCATTCCTCGCCCACGGTGCGCGTAAGCAGTGACGCCATACCGGGATTTGCTTTCATGATCCAGCGGCGCGGCGCAACGCCGTTGGTCTTGTTGCTGAAGCGTTCTGGCCAGAGCTGGGCAAAGTCCGGTACCAGGGAACTTTTGATCAAGTCAGAGTGCAGGCGGGAAACGCCGTTTACGGCGTGGCTGCCCACGATGGCCAGATTGGCCATGCGAACGTGTTTTTCCGGGCCTTCTTCAATAATGGACATGCGCTGCTGCCGTTCCATGTCCGTTGGCCAGCTGCGCGCCACGGTGCGGAGAAACTGATAATTAATGCCGAAAATGATCTCCATGTGGCGGGGCAGGACGCGCTCCATGAGCGAAACCGGCCACCGCTCCAGGGCTTCCGGCAGCAGCGTGTGGTTGGTGTAGCCAAGCGTGGCCTGGGTAAGCTCCCAGGCTTTGTCCCAATCCAGGTTGTGTTCATCCACCAGCAGGCGCATCAGTTCAGCCACGCAAAGGCTGGGATGCGTGTCATTCATCTGGACGGCAACCTTGGCGGGAAGATCGCCAAACCCGGTATGGTTGGAAACGTAATGGCGCAGAATATCGCGCAGAGCGCAGGAGACGAGAAAATATTCCTGGGTAAGCCGCAGCTCCTTGCCGGAGAGAACGGAGTCAGAGGGATAAAGAACGCGGGAGATGTTTTCCGAGGCAATCTTTCCTTCCACGGCGCGGATGTAGTCGCCGCGATTGAAAATCTCAATATCAAAATCCTCAGAGGCGCGCGCGGTGAAGAGGCGCAGGAAGTTCACGGTTTCACCGCCGTATCCAGCAACCGGCATGTCATTGGGGACGCCGACCACAATCTTGCTGTCCACCCAGCCCTGGCGGCGGTTGCCCTGCGAGTCACGCGAAGACTGAATGCGGCCATACAAAGGAACGGCGCAGAAGTCCTGCGGGCGCTCGATATAGAACGGCGTACCTTCAGACTTCCACCGGTCAGGCTTTTCCCGCTGGAATCCGCCGACGATCTCCTGCCGGAACATGCCGTATTCATAGTCGATTCCATAACCAAAGCCGGGCATGCCCATGGTGGCCAGCGACTCAAGAAAGCAGGCGGCCAGGCGGCCCAGTCCGCCATTGCCCAGGCCGGCGTCCGGCTCAACCTCCAAAACATCGTCCAGCCGGATGCCAAATTCCGCCAGCACGGCAGCGCATGGATCGTTTAGGCCCAGGTTGCACAGATTGTCACTGAGCCAGCGGCCCATGAGAAATTCCATGGAGAGATAACAGAGCCGTTTCACGCGCTGCCCGCGGTAGCGCTGCTCGGTCTTGAGCAGGCTGTCGATGAGAAAGTCGCGAATGGTGAGCGAGAGGGGCTTGAACAACTCCTGGGGAACAACGCTGCCATCCGGGCGGGCGAGCGTGTAATGGATGTGCCGCAGAATGGACTGGCGCAGCGGTTCGGGATCGAATGATGTTCCGGTCAATAAATCAGCGGACATTCTGGGATTGTGAGCGGCAAAATACCGCGAGCAAGCACCTGCGCGGCTGCCACTAGTATGGCACAGCGTAGCCTTGGAGCACACTCGGGTGAAATACCCGGATCAGGCGAGCTTGGGGTGCTTTTGGTGCCAGTCAGTATGGCGCTGGTAAATCCGCGCGGCCTGCACCACTTTGGCATCGTCAAGCGCCCGGGCAATGAACTGGATGCCAATCGGCAGATTGTGCTGGCCAAAGCCGCACGGCACACTGATAGCGGGCAGTCCGCAAATATTGCCGATGCCGCCGATAGGATCGGCAAAGGTGAGTTCCAGATCAAGATTAGCGTCAGCTTTGGGGGCGGTCACTGGAAGTGAGGCGGTGGCAAGCACGTCAACCTGGTTGAAAATTTCATCAATTTTGACCTGCAAAATGGCGCGGATGCGCTGGGCGAGGATAAAGTCAGAGGCGCTGATCTCCTCATTCATATAGCCGCCGATCTTGCCCAGCGGATCGTTCAGTTCGGCCACGCGTCCGGAGTGGATGAGATCACGAAACGCGGTAGCTCCTTCTACGGAAACAATGAGGCCGGCTGCGGCCTCCCATGGGCCATCCGGCAGAGAGACGTTGCTCAGCGTGATGGAAGAATCTTTTTCCAACACCTGGCGGGCAGCCATCACGGCCTGATTTACCTCAGGCGAGAGCTCTTTCCACTGGTTCACCAGCCAGCCAACGCGGAGCCGTCCGCTAGGTTCTGCCGCGCCGGGATATTTTGCGGAAGCTTCCGGCAGCGAGCCGAGGTCCTGAGCGTCATGCCCGGAGATAATTTTCAGGACCAGGTCGCAATCGTCGGCGCTGCGGGTGATTGGGCCTATCTTGTCCATGGTGTAAGAGAGGGCCATTGCTCCGGCGCGGCTGACGCGTCCATAGGTGGGGCGAAGGCCGCTCAGCCCGGAAAAGCCTGAAGGGCAGATGATGGAGCCCCAGGTTTCGGTGCCGATGGCGAAGGCCGCGAGTCCGGCGCCCGTGATTGCCGCCGAACCACTGGAAGAGCCGCAGGTCCAATAATCAGGGTTCCATGGATTTTTTGCCGCGCCTGTAGCGGAGGCTGAAGGAAAGCGATATCCCATGCCGCCGGCCAGTTCGACCATGGCCGCCTTGCCCAGCAGCACCGCACCTGCTGCTTCCAGCTTTTTAATGACGGTGGCGTCAGAGTCAATACGCTGGTCTGCATAGGGCCGTGCTCCCCAGGTGGTGGGATAGCCCTTGACAGCAAGCAGGTCCTTGGCCGCATAAGGAATTCCGTGTAATGGACCGCGATATTTTCCCACGGCAATTTCTTTTTGCGCGGCATGCGCCTGCTTTAAAGCCAGATCAGGCGTGAGCGTGGCATAGGCGTTCAGCTTGGGGCCGATGCTACGGCTGCGCTCCAGATAGCTTTCCGCAAGCTCCACTGGCGACAACTGGCGCGCATGGATGCGTTTGGCCAGCTCAGTAACAGGGAAAAAGAGAATGTCTTCGCTCAGCATTTATTTTTTTTCTTCCCGGAGCTGGTGTGCGTGGGACTTTGCCTGGTGCGGTGTCGCGTCGGCGAGGTAGGCGCGGAACGCATCGGCGGGCTGGTCACTATTTTCAAGATGGAAGGCGCGCATTTTTTCCAGCCCTTCCTGCCCTTCAGCCATGATGCGGCGTATGTCAGCCTTTTGTTCTTCGCTGAGACGGTCACCATATTTGCGGAAAATGGAGGCTACCTTCATTTCGACCTCGGCCTGTGCGGACGCGGAAAGCTTGGCCATGGCGGTGCGGGCCTTTTCATCCGGGGACTCGGAATCCGGGGGACCGTCTGCCGCGAAAGGCTGGGCCAAAAGATTGGCCGGCAAAACCAAAGAGGTGGCGGCAGCGATAGCAGCGCCGAAGGTGAACTGGCGCCGGCCAAGGAATTTGGACATCCCAATCGTCTCCGGGTGCTGAAGGTCTAAGCCGGGAGAGTACATGAAGGGCGCAAGAGAGGTCAAACGCGGGAACTCTGAAATGCATCTAAAAATGAGCGCCTTTCTTTAGACGGAAATAACGGACGGTATTTATGGCACGTTGGATTGCGTTTGACCAGGAAACCTCTTCTCTTCTGCGCGCGGCACTGACGCAGGGAACCAGAATTGAGACGCTGCTGCGCGGCCCGGTGGATTATGCGCTGGCGCGGCCCAGCGCGGTCGTAACGGTGCTGCCCGCTTCCGGCAGCGGCGAGTTGGGGATTGCAGTGTTTCGCCCGGCGCGGCATCTTAAGGTTGCGCCACCGCAAGCTGGAACTGCAGAACGCCGTAGTGCCTTGCCGCCGCGTGGGAATCGCGGTGCAGAGGGCACAATGGCGGGTGGCTTTTTGGGATTGAGCGATGAAGTGGTCGTCGAGGATGATATAGCGCAAGGGAAAAAGGGCTGGTGGCGGAAGTTTTGGGATGAGTAGTTAGCCGCGAATTTCACGCCAATGGGCGCGAATCGGCCTTCTTCTGAAATCTCGAGCGGGAGTGAGAGATCGCTATCATCTTTCTAGCAATAGTCTAGGCAGAGCTTGAGGCACATCTGGGGCTTGATCGTGGTCACATTTCGGAAATTGAAACCGCAAGCGGATGGTCCGGCTGGAAACCCTTCAGACCATCGCCAAGGAATTTGACATCACCATGTCCGCGCCACCTTTACCGCTCCCGTTGGATGGCTTTGCCGCCAGGCAAACCAAGCCAGCGTCCCCGCCATTCCCGCCCAGGCAACAAGCCGTGTGAAATTGCCGATCTGGATTGCATGCGGCAGCAAACCCAGGCTGGAAAAGATACGCACCCAGTCATGCTGCGCCTCATCGGCCACGGCGCCCACCGTCACCAGCGGCAACTCCTGCCGCAGAGCGTCCGCCATGTAGGTGGCCACGCCGGTCAGGCTATGGAAGAAAGCAATCGCGCAGAAGACCGTGCCGGGCAGTTCACGGCGCACGGCAAAGCTCACAGCCAGCGCGGCGGGCACAATCAACTGCAGCAGCGTTCCTCCCCACAGCCCCAGAGTTTCTCCCAGCCAGCCAAAAAGAAGATGCCCGCCCTCATGGATGGGCAGATGGACGTTATCCAGCAGCGTAAGTTGGCCCCAGTTGGACGCAAGGTAAACGAGCAGCAGCGCGTAGAATCCCAGCCACGCCAGCAACTGCGCGCGGGAGATGGGCTTCCATTCGATTTGCGCCCATTCAAATTTCGCCCATTTAGATTCCCGGATAAATTCGCGAAGACGCATTCAGGTTTATGCATATCACAGGCGGGAGCTGACGTGGAGCAGTTATCCGCCCAAACGGCATTACTTTGGAGTGCGCCGCACAGCCCAGCTTAGATTTTTATAAGCAAAGATTTCTCTAAGAAAAGATTTCTGTAAGAAAAGATTTTCCGCAAGCAATCCTGTGGTCACACCGCCATTGTGTGCTGCTTGCCTGCATTCTCCGTCTGCTCAATCTGGATCGCCTGCTTAAAGTAGGCCATGGAAAGCTTCAGGCCGGCCTCAAGATCAATCTTTGGCTCCCAGCCAAGCAAACGCTGCGCCTTGCTGATGTCCGGACGGCGTTGCTTGGGATCGTCCTGCGGCAGCGGCTCATAGACGATTGGGCTGCTCGATCCAGTAACTTTCTGCACCAGCCGCGCACACTCCAGTATGGTGAACTCCACCGGGTTGCCGATATTCACCGGATTATGCTCGTCGCAGCGCGAGAGCTTCAAAATGCCGTCCACCTCGTCACTCACATAGCAAAAGCTGCGCGTCTGTTGCCCATCGCCATAGACGGTGAGCGGCTCCGCCCGCAGCGCCTGCTTCATAAAGTTGGAGATCACGCGGCCATCGTTCAACTGCAGCCGCGGCCCATAGGTGTTGAAGATGCGGACAATGCGCGTATCCACCTTGTGATAACGGTGGTAGGCCATGGTTGCGGACTCGGCAAAGCGTTTGGATTCGTCATACACCGAGCGCGGGCCGATCGGGTTCACATGCCCCCAGTATGTCTCTTTCTGTGGATGCTCCAGCGGGTCGCCATAACACTCTGACGTGGAAGCCACCATGTATTTTGCGCCGTATTTCCTGGCGATCTCCAGCGAGTGGAACGATCCCAGCGAGCCGGTCTTTAGCGTTTCAATGCCGTGCTCCATGTAATCAACGGGACTGGCGGGCGAGGCGAAATGGAAAACGTAATCCACGCGGCCCACGTCATAGGGTGCATTCACGTCCTGCTGCACAAACTCAAAGCGCGGTTCGTTTTTCAGATGGTCAATATTGCGCAGGCTGCCGGTAAGCAGGTTGTCCACGCAGACAACGCTGTTGCCTTCCGCCAGCAGCGCATCACACAGATGCGACCCCACAAAACCCGCCCCGCCAGTTGCCAATACCCGCATAAGAATTTTTCCTCTCCGTTGACCATTCTACTGCTGGCCCGCTCCCGTGCTAATCATTCCGCTGTTGCCGCCGCAGTGACCTATGCTTCTCTCCACGTCGGTCCCCTCTTCATAATCGTTCCAGGTTTCCACCAGCAGATACGGCGTGGCATTCTGCGATCCATAATATTTACGGAAAATACGCAGCACGTCGTCAAACGTCTTGCCGCAGCGGTAGGCAATGTGCCGGTTGCGGCTCCAGGATGCCTTGGTGTCATCAAACCCCGGCCACACAGCGCCCACGGCAATCTTGTCCGCGTGGTGCTCCTGCATGTTGCGATAGAAATAATTCAGGTAGTCTTCGCCATAGTTGCTGCCATCGCGCGCCCAGCCGTCCTTGCCCGGCTGCACCCAGGCGTAATATCCGTCAAAGGCGTCAGGATATTTGTCATTCGCGTCTTTGTAGATCAGCAGCGGCGGATCAGGCCATGATTTGGTGACTTGCCGTATCCGGTTCCAGTCAGTGCCTGAATCTTTGGGAAAGATAAAGATAACCGGCCGCCCGTTGTAACGCAGATAGGCATTGCGCGTGGGGCCGGCACTGGGGCTGATATAGCGATCAAAAAGATATTGCAGGTCCACAATCACCGCGTCCGTGTCATAGCCTGGATGGTCCACCGCTTCATCGTACTGGGCCGCGATTTTGAAACTGCCATCCTCGCTGGCCGCCTGCTGCAACATGGCAAAAGTCTGGTCTTCAAACTCCTTGCGCGGGCCATACCAGTTCACCACAAATCCGCTGATGTTCAGCGTTCTGGCGTTGGCCATCTGCTGCCGCAGGACTCTGGGATCATGGCAGGAATAACCCACGTCAATGTGGGCTTTCTGCCCAAACCATGGCTGATAGATGGCCAGCAGCTTCGGGCTGCCTTCAGACGCGCGGGTCTGCATGGCAGCCAGCGACTCGCGTGGATTGATCCTGGCCGCGCAGCCCGTTGCCGACAAGGCCAGCGCGATGGCGGAAAGAATAAGCAGCCCTATGGGCGTAAAAATGCGCTTCATAAAATTAAGGTTGTACAGAGAAGTTGGATGAAAAAGCAGCAGTTTGGGATGGATGATGGGCGGCTATCGCGGTAAACGGGTCAGGACTGACGGGCTGAGGGCTGCTGCTTGCTGAATGCTTCCTCTGCCCCCATCCTGCAGCGCTCCAGCGTTGCCTGCATTTGCCGATGGAAAGCTGCCATCTGTTCGTCCGTGGCGTCAGCAGGAACATACATGGGGCTGCTGCCATAAATCGCCGCGCGGGAGAAAGGTTTGGGAACAATCATCTGGTCCCAGGAATTCAATATCCATGCCCTTTCCACGGCCACATAAAAGCAGTTGATGGGTACACCCGTCTTCTTGGCCAGCAGGACGGGGCCGGGCTTGGCAACGTAGCGGGGACCGCGAGGCCCATCAATGGTAAATACCGCGGCATGGCCCAGTTCCAGTTGCTGCCGCATGCCGAGCAGCGCTCCTACTGCTCCGCGTGAACTGGAGCCGCGCACGGGGATGAACCCAAGTTTCTGGATTATGCGGGCAATGTATTCGCCGTCAAAACTGCGGCTGGTCATTACGGCAAGCTGCTTGTTGCGAAAACGGTAAGCCGCGGGAAGCACCGAACGATGCCAGAAACACCAGATGGAGGGCGGCGCCGATCCATAACTATCGCCAATACAGCCGGGTTCAGGAATGAATATGTAGCGCAGGGTTGCGCCCACCGCGCGTATAAAAAGGTATCCAGCCCAGGAGATCAGCCAGAGCTTAATGCGCTCGCTGAAGGAAAACGGGCGGACAAGAGAAGGGCTCTCGCTCTTGATTTCGGCCTGGGCGGCATCGCTCACATTTTTGATTGTATAAGGCTTCGTTTCTGCCGCGAACATCCGGGGTCCTTGGAATGTTCAGCACGAAACCGATCCCCCGAACTCTTCGTCCCGAGCAAGTCATTCATGTAAATCAGTGGTGAGGGTTCTGCCTATGCGTATTTGATCCACTTCATGATTTCCGGCAGGTTCGGTTTTTTGCCGTACATGAGGATGCCCACGCGATAGATCCTGGCGCATAACAGGACCATTCCGTAGATCGTCGCCAGCATCAGGGCGATGGAAAGCGCTATCTGCCAGGGGGAAGTGTCAGGTTGCATAGCCACGCGGCTGAACATTACCAGCGGCGCGGTAAAGGGGAACAGAGAGCCAAAAACGGCAATCGGCGAGTTGGGATGCTGAAATATGTTGGTGATAAAGATGACGGCAAGAATCATTGGCATCATCACCAGAAATTGCATCTGTTGGGCTTCCTGTTCGGAGTTCACCATGGAGCCAACAGCCGCACACAGCGTGCTGTACAAGACATAGCCAAGCAGAAAAAAGACTACAAAATAAATAAGCAGTTGCGGATTCAGCGCGGCCTTGACGGATTTGATCATACCCGCGCTAGCGGTGGCAGAGCCGACAAAAGCTACAGCAGTGGCGGCCCATATTCCCACCTGCGTCAGGCCGACTGCTCCCACGCCCAGGATTTTTCCCGCCATCATCTCCTTGGCGCTGGCTGTCGAGAGCATGACTTCCATGATGCGCGAAGTTTTTTCCTCCAGGATGGAGCGCATCACGTTGATTCCATACAGCAAAACAGTCATATACATCACCATCACGATGCCCAGTGTTGCAATAAACATCGTCTGCGGGTTGGGTGCGTTTTTTCCCAGCGGACTCATCGGCTCCACTTCAACCGGCTGAAGGGCGGCTTCAATATCATCTTCTTTCAGTCCCTTTGTCTTGAGAGCGTGACGCCGCAGCGCATCACTCACAATCTGGCCCAGGACCCCATTTTCAATAAAGCTGGAAGTGTCCCGGGTCACAAAATCAATCTTTCGCGCTGCAATGGCATCCGGAGTGGCCCACAGAAATGCATCAAGCTGCTTCTGGTTGATCCTGGCTGTAAGGGCAGTCCGTTCTTCAGCCGCCGTATTCGTGCTTACTTCCACGGTAAAGTTAGTGAGCGGCAGGCCGCGCCTGGCCGTCTTTGGCGCATCCGGGGAACCGGCCTTTTCCTGTTCCTGCTCAATCCTGCTCCGAATCATCTCGGCGGTGTCGCGGTCGGCAGCAGCCACCACCATGCGCTTGCTTTCATTGCCGCCGCGGACCATCAGCAGCGTGGGCACAACGGTAACGCCAAACATCAGGACGGGAATAAAGAGCGTCATGATCATGAACGAGCGCGAACGCACGCGCTCCAGGTATTCCCGCTTGGCGATGATCAGAATGTTATGCATTGGATTTGCTCACCGTATTGATGAAAATTTCTTCCAGTGACGGCTCCATCAACTCGAACCGGTTCACGCGCGAGTGCTCGGCCACCATGTTCAGCAGTTTCTGCGGGTCCGCGCCCGGCGCAAGCTTGATCTCAACATAATTGCCGTAGTTGTTGTACGCGCCCACCAGAGGATTGTTTTCCAGGAAATTCCCGTTGCCTTCATATTCAATCTGCACGTTGCTTTTGCCATAGCCGGACTTAATGCTCTTTAACTCGCCCTGCAAAACGGCGTTGCCCTTATTGATTAGGCAGATGCTGTCACACAGCTTCTCCACCTGGTCCATGCGATGGGTGGAGAACAAGATCGTCTTGCCTTGCTTTTTCAGGTCCAGCATCACGTCCTTGAGCAGCGTGGCGTTCACCGGGTCAAGTCCGAAAAAAGGTTCGTCCATGATGATGAAATCAGGATCATGCAGCAACGCGGCGATGAACTGTATCTTCTGCTGCATGCCCTTGGAAAGCTCTTCCACTTTCTTCAGCATCCAGGCGTCAATCTCCAGCCGCTTGCACCATTCCATTGCTTTCTGCCGTGCTGCCGCGGCCTGCATGCCATGCAACTCGCCCAGAAAGATTAACTGTTCAATGATCTTCATCTTTTTGTAAAGCCCGCGCTCTTCCGGCAGATAGCCCACCTTGTTCAGGCTCTTGCGTTCAAACGGCTTGCCAAACAGGTTAATTTGCCCGGAATCGGGCACGGTGATCCCTATCATCATGCGGATGGTGCTGGTCTTGCCCGCTCCGTTGGGGCCCAGCAGGCCGAACACGCCGCCCTGTTCAATGCTGAAAGAGAGGTCATTCACGGCCACAAACTGGTCATAGGATTTACGGACTTTGCTGAGTTCAATCGTCTGCATGTAGAGAAGAGTCCTGCCCTCGGATGTTATACGCTGGGAGTGCTCTAAAGTTACACGATTTCCAGGTATTGGTCGATCCAGCCGCGCACCTTCAACCGGCGCTCGTCGCTCGAATCAAACCGCACGCCATAGACCTTGTCCGTCTCGCGGTACCAGCAGATAAAGGCGCGGACGCTCATCTTCTCCAGGCCCGGCAGGTTCAGCAGGAGCCGGATGGGATCAGACTTGGGCAGTTGCGTGGCACAGCGGACGGACAGGCCCCCGGAGCTCACTTCCACGGTGGTGGCCGGGGCAGGGACACGGTTGCCGGTATCGATTTCTAACTGGGAAACCACTGGAATGCGGACATAGCGCCGCAACTCATGGATCACCAGCAGATGCGTGGCGCGCACAACTTTCAGCACGCTCTGCCGGTCCAGCGGCTCGTCCAGCACGGCGTTGATGCCGTACGATGAATAACGCAACGCTTCCGGTGTGTTCCTGGCGATCCCATAGACGACAAGGCGGCGGTTGGAAGGCGAGTTGCGCGCGGCTTTCAGTATCCGGTCCGCATCCGGATCATAGAGCCGGAGCACGCAGGCCTCAAATTTTTGCTGATTAAAGAGCGTGGCGGGTTCGCCTTCCGCGGGCACCACGGTTATGCCAAACTGCCGGAAGCAGTCATTGAGAAAGCTGTTACAGCCGGGATCAATGTGGATGCTCGCGATCCTGGCAGTGATCTTGCCCGAGATGGCTGCAACGGTGGTACTGCTCATGTCTCCCTGGGGGTGCTTTGAAGTTCAGCCGTCCATTTTATCTGGAAGCGGAAAACTCTTTCTTGACGCTGGCTGAGGCCACTTTATTGCGCCCTAGCTGTTTGGCTTGATAAAGCGCGCAGTCCGCGGCCGCTACCACCTCGTCACGCGTAACTCCGTGCGCCGGATAGTCGGCCACGCCGCAACTGATGGTGACTGGGCGAGGCACTCCGGGAAAAAAATGCGTCTCCACCTGGCGGCGCAGTTTTTCCGCTACACGGACGGCGCTTTCTCCCGTGGTCTCCGGCACTACAATCGCAAATTCGTCGCCGCCATAGCGGCATACCATGTCCATTTTGCGCAACTGCTGTTTCAGGATGGATGAAACAGAACGCAGCATCTCATCGCCCAGCAGGTGCCCAAATTCATCGTTCATCTTCTTGAAATGGTCGATGTCAACCATGATGACTGACATGCGCCCCTGGAACCGGCCGGCGCGCTCCAACTCTTCCACAATGCGCATTTCAAAAAAGCGCCGGTTGTGTATGCCGGTAAGACCGTCAACGTAGGCAAGCTGTTTCATCCGGTCAAAGTTGTGCGCGTTCTGGATTGCCGCGGCGCAAATGTCCGCCACCGACTCCAGCGGCTGAATATCGTCATTGTCAAAAGCGCTTTTGCGCGCGCTGTCCAGGGCCAGTACGCCCAGCTTTTCACCAAAGATAACCAGGGGCACGCACATTTCGGATTGTGTCTCGGAAAAGCCGGCAATGTAGCCTTCAACATTCTGGACGTCATTCTCAATCACGCTGCGTCCTGACGCCAGGGCACGTGCGGCCAATCCGGTGCCGGGAGAAAGTATGGACCCCATGGCCAGATTCGGGGTGAGCCGGCCTTCATGCGCGCGGACGCGCAGGCTCTCGCCTTCCGCCAGCAGGACTGCCGCATGGTCAATGCCGAACAAATCCATCAGCAGGCCGCACACCACGGTAAGCAACTCATCCAGATCAAGTACGCGCGTGGTCTTTTTGGCCACGGCGTTGATGGCTTCAAGCTGTTTGGTGCGGCGGCGTTCCGTGGCATACAGACGCGCATTTTCCAGCGCCATGGACGCCTGCGTGGAGAACAGCGTCAGCAGGTCGATTTTTTCCAGGTCGAAATAATCAATCTGCTCGCTCTGGAAATCCAGGATTCCCACCACCTCATCGCGCACCATCAGCGGAATGGCCACTTCTGACATCGTCTCGTCCACCTTGCGGAGGTAACGCGGGTCCTTGGTTACGTCCGGCGCATAAACGGGGCGCTTGATTTCAGCCGCTGCCCAGGTTAGTCCCGTGCCTTTGGGGATGCGGTATCCCACTTCCAGATTGCTCCGCCCAAGATGGGCGCGGACTTGAAGCTCCTGTCCTGATTTGTCCAGCAGCAACACAGCGCCATTCTGCAACTGAAAAAAGTCGCGAATAATGGTAAGGATGCGGTTCAGCACCTCGTCCAGGTCAAACGTAGACAGGATCGCCTGACTGGCGTCATACAATATGGCGATCTTTTGCATCGATTCAAGCAAGATGAATCCGTCTCCATCGATCAACTGGACACGCAGCTCCCGGCGGGATGAAAACCAACTGTGCCGGATGGGGATGTGAGCACGTAACCTGGTTACTTCAAGATAAGAGATTTTATAGCGAAAACGCGCACCGCGAAAGTGATTTTAGTCACATCTCCAGTAAACCTCTGGTTTTAAGCCCCAAAGACTCTTGCACTTATGCTTCTGCTTGAATAAATACGCGGAAGTCATCAGAAAGTCTGCCCGAGGACCAATTTGAACCAAAAGGCCATGGCCCCATCCAATCCCCCAAACCTTGATTGCGTGCATTGTAGGTAGTGCTCGGGAGAGGCCATTCGTATCAGAATTTTCTTATTTTTTTGCAATTGGCCGGAAATCAGCGATTTCGGGCTGCCTAACGTTTAAC
The DNA here is from genome assembly GCA_036270475.1 of Candidatus Angelobacter sp. GTDB lineage: Bacteria > Acidobacteriota > Terriglobia > Terriglobales > Acidobacteriaceae > Angelobacter. The sequence continues at coordinate 20,696 of DATBCN010000723.1, forward strand.
CGGCTAACGTTTAAGAAGATCAATGGGCTGATTGACGTCCGTCACGCGGAAATACTTTGCCAGCGATGGATGTTTCTTCGCCACCTCTTCATACATGGCATAAGCGACGTTGCGATAGGAGAAATGTCCCGCCGGGCCGCTGCGCAGCTCAGAAATATAAAGCGCCTCGGCAAAATCCATTTTGAACAGCGTGCGTTTGCGGTAGGCCATGGGCAACAAGTAAAGTCCGGCGTGCGGACCGGCCATGCTGATCTTGTCACAGACACCGGTTACTTTTTGTATGGCGGCTTGGTAACGCGGCTCGAGTCCGGCGGTAATCACGTCTGGCGGCGTATCGTAACCGTGATGGCGGGTAAATCCCTGTTCAATCTGCGTGCAGCGGCGGTGGCGATGCATGTCACGAAAGCCGCCCACATCCATAAGGATGTCGAACTTGAATTGCTGGCCGGCATGGAAGCCGCGCAACAACTCATCATGCGGGCCGCGATG
>DATBCN010000724.1:0-2043 GCA_036270475.1 Candidatus Angelobacter sp.
CTCGTTGGCGGGCAGGCGGACTTGCATGGCGCGATAGAGCTCACGCGCCACCATCACAAAGTAGCGCAGCAACAGAAAATAAAAGCCCAGCCAGAAGACCACCCAGAAGAGCGGGCCGACGCTCAGGAACAATCCGCTCAGTCCATAGGCGTTGCCGCTCAAAGCCACATGCAAAAACGCCAGCAACACAAGATTGGGCCACACACCTTCGGTGGTGGCAAAGTAGAGATAGAAATCGGCCAGCCGGCGGGCATGGCGATTGCGGGAAAAATCTTTTTGCGCTCCCTGGCTGAACAGGCCCGCCGCCATCAGCAAGGCCAGCGAAAAGATCAGCGGGCTGCCGGAGTTGGCCACAGCCAGCGCGCTCTGGCGGGCGCGAAGCTCGTGTTCCTCCGCTGCCATCTTCTGTTTATATTGGTCTTCAGACTTTTGCGTTGCCTGCAGTGAATCGTTCAGCAGCGCCAGGGCCTCAGCGCGCCCCAGCGGGGCCGCGGAAAAACGCACCTTAAAGCTGTCTTTGGCGGAAGTTGAAATTCTTTTGATCTCAGCCTGTGTTGCGGCGATGATTTCTTCCTGCCGTTTGACCTCAGTCTGCACGTTCGCCTGCAACGTGGCGATCTCGTCTTCCAGGCGGCCGGAGTGTCGCGTCATCTGCCAGTTCAGCGCGGACAAGATGGCCGCAATCAGCACCAATCCCTGCAGCGCAAAAAGTCCGGGAGTGATCCATCCCGGCAGTCCGGCGGCGGCCGCAAACGGGACCAGTTCAGCATTCTGGTCAATTACATTTTTCTGGCGGACAAACGGAATAGGGCCGGGCTGCTGCCGCCATTGCGTGCGGAGTTGGTCTTGCGGGGTAAGTTGCGCCTCGCTGACTACCTCTGCGTCCTGATACACCGACTCCATCGTACTGGTGTATTTAACATGCCCAAAAACCATGTACAAGTTCCAGGAGTGCATGGTCCCGCGCACTGCCAACGTCAACTTTCAGTCTCGCAATGGGCTTCGCCTTTTGGCCTACCGATTCACGACCTTAATGGATGAAGCAGCCGTAGCCACGCCAAACGGCGACCCCTTGATCGCCTTGAGTACGCCGGTTGAGGAGATTGAAAACGCGGCAATGTCATGGCTCGTCTGGTCCGTTACATAGACGAACGAGGTGTTGGAGTCGACGGCCACCGCGGAAGGCCCTGTGCCTCCGGTGGCGAATGGAGATCCCATTACCGCGCCCAGCGCGCCTGAGTTGGCGTCAATCACGTACGCGGAAACATTGTTGGAGCCTGAATTGGCCGCAAACAACAGCGCCCCCTGCGGATCAATCCCCAGTCCTGTGGGCGACGTGCCCGCGGCAAAGGGCGAGCCGCTGATCGGCGCCAGCCCTCCGCCGCTCTGTACGGTGAATGCCAGCACGGCATTGTGCGCCGAGTCGGCCACGTAGAGCGCGCCGGTGCGCCCCACCACAACTGAACTCGGTGTTGCGCCCGCTCCCATGGAAAACGGCGAACCGGCAACGGCTGTCAGCACTCCATTGTTTCCAATGGCAAACACCGCCACTGTTCCCTCAGCGGCATTGCCCACAAACAGAAAGTCGCCCTTGGGCGACACCGCGAGCGAACTGGGATGCGAGGCCGGCGTAATCAAAAATGGCGAGTTCGCTACAGCGCCCAGGCTGCCCGTGCCAGGATTAACCGTAAACGCCGTGACATTGCTGGACGCCTGATTGGCCACAAACAGAAACGGCGCGGCTGGTGACATGGCCGCTGAAATCGGCCCCGCCCCGGTGGCAAAAATGTTCGGCGGATTTACCGGCACTACAATGCTGGTGGTTACCGGCACGGAAAGATTGCCGTTGCTCTTGTTGATGTCCAGCAGGGTCACGTCATTGCCGGAAAAATCGGCTATATAAAGGAAGTCGCCGGAGGTATGCAGCGCCAGCGACGCAGGGTTGGAGCCGACAGGAAAATTCGGCGTCCCCAGCGGCGCCAGTGTGCCATTGCCCTGCACCCGGAATTCAAACACCTCATTGGTGCCCTGCCCGGTTACATA
>DATBCN010000725.1:0-2356 GCA_036270475.1 Candidatus Angelobacter sp.
TCGGTAAACTTTGACGCTTCAACTTTCAAAAACGGCGAGTTGGCCAGCCGCGCCAGCCGGCGGGCAATCTCCGTCTTGCCCACGCCGGTGGGGCCGATCATGATGATGTTTTTGGGCATGATCTCTTCCGCGATATAAGGCGGAAGCTTTTGCCGGCGCATCCGGTTGCGCAACGCGATGGCCACGGCGCGCTTGGCGTCATGCTGGCCGACTACATATTTATCCAACTCAGAAACAATTTCTTTTGGGGTCAAGTCGTCCAGAATGACGCCACTTCCTTCAGCCACACTGGGTAAATAAATTGCCATGGGACTCCTTTAAGCAATTAGCAAATGGCAACTAGCCAAAATCAATTCGTGTCTGGGACCAACTTGTGGTCTTTGCCAATTGCTAACTCTATCCTGCTTTTTCTGTCTTTACATCGACCGCCGTCCATTCAGGTGCGAACACGGCCAATTGCTAATTGCTAGCTGCTTACTTCCTATCTTTCACTCGAACCACAAACTTCAACCCTGACCATATATCGTCAATGGCGCAGACTTTTACATCCACCAAGCCGCATGCCAGTCCCACGTCGCGCACAATATTTTCCGTCAGGTCGGTTGCGCGGCCGCTGGCTTTCTTGGGCCAACTGATCCACAGCATGCCGTCAGAGACCAGGGCGGCGGCAAGCCGGGGAAAATCTTTCTGCAACTCCGCCAGACGTTCAGCGAAATACACCACCACATTGGCCTTGCCGGTAAGCCGGTCAGAACTTGAGGCTCCTTCAGGAAACTTCCCCAGGTCTTTCACAAAGCTGGCCGGGTGGTTGCGCAGGACCACGCGATGTCCGGGTTTGATCCCGATCTTCTGGATGAGCGGCGTTCCTGAATAGCCAGCCATGGGCTTCACTGCGCGGGGACTTTTTCCTGGACCGATGAGAGTTCCTCAACGGTAAAAATCTCATTGGTAAAGATACAGATTTTTCCAGCCACCTTCATCGCTTCTTCGGCGATTTTGCGTGCCGGGAGTTCTGTGTTGTCCATCAGCGCGCGTGCCGCGGCCAGGGCGTATGATCCACCGCTGCCAATGGCGGCCACTCCGCCATCCGGTTCAATTACGTCGCCCGCGCCGCTGATGAGGAAAGTCAAGCTGCCATCGGCGACCAGCAAAAGCGCTTCCAGATGGCGCAACATCTTGTCTGTCCGCCACTCTTTGGCTAGTTCAACGGCGGCGCGGCCCAGATTGCCGTGATATTGCTCCAATTTGGCTTCAAAGCGGCCAAAAAGGGAGAACGCATCCGCCGTGGACCCGGCGAACCCGGCCAGGATTTTCTCGTTATAAAGCCGGCGGATCTTGCGAGCTGTATGTTTAATAACGCCTTCGCCCAGCGTTACCTGGCCATCAGCGGCCATTACCACGCTGTTGCCACGGCGGACACACACCACCGTGGTGGAGCGTATCTTTTGCTTATTTGTTGCGGAATTCACTGCTTGATTCGATCTCATGAGGACAATTCTTAATTATACAGCGCAAACCGCTATTGCCGCGTGTTTGGCCCGGAATCCGCGCGTAATGCTCAAAGTGCGCTCCGCCCCACTCGCGCGCTGATGCCAACGCGCGCCGCAATAAGGCTGTCGAGATGACGAAGGTCCTGAACTACGGTCCTTAAGGTACTCTGGAACATAACCCTTGTGACCCTACCCTTCTGTGACCCGGCGGCAACTGATCTGGATGCATCCAAAGAGTTAAGATCCAGGAGTTAAGATCTGAGGAGTTAAGATTGAGAGCGCAATCCCGAGGAGGAAGCATGTTGAAGAAGACCAAGACAGCGATTGCGGCGCTCGTCCTTGCCAGTCTCATGGTGGGGGCCATTCCCGCACGCGCCTTTGACGACCATGATCGCGACCGCGACGAAAGATGCGAACGGCGAATCCGCAGCGCGGAAGACAAGCTGCGCGACGCCGAGCGCAAGCACGGCGAGCACAGCCGCCAGGCCCAGAAGCGCAGACACGATCTGGAAGAAGCCCGCGAACGCTGCCACCATGGCGACCATGACCGGGACCATGACCACGACCGCCGCTAAAAGAAAAGAACGAAACCGGCACAAAACTGTATGGTGTAAATGGCCAAGACCCTGCCCCTTGGCCTTTCTTTTTTTAGACTGCGTCTTTTACTGCCGACTCTTTTCGCCGCTATTTTTCGGCTTTTTCCCTTGCCGGTTTCTGCCTGCCACATGAATTTTGATAGATTCTCTGCATGGCTAAACAGGTCCCAAATGGTATTCGCGGCCAGGCGGAAGAAACGGTCAAACACGAGCACACGCTCAGCCATCACAATGCCAAGCTGCCGTCAATTTATTCCACGCCTAACATGA
>DATBCN010000726.1:0-2480 GCA_036270475.1 Candidatus Angelobacter sp.
GGTTCTCCCAAAGGCATTCAAACGGGGGACATTGACCAAAAAGCTGATCCCTGCACGGACTTTTTTCAGTTCGCCAATGGCAAGTGGCGCGCGGAAAACCCCATTCCGCCCTCCATGGTGCGCTGGAGCCGCCGCTGGCAAGCGGGCGAAGCCGCCAAGGACCAGCTCAAAATTATTCTTGACGAAGTTTCCCGCAAAACCGACTGGCCCCACAGCAGCGTGGAACAGCTTATTGGCGATTATTACGGAAGCTGCATGGATGAGGGCCGCGTCAACAAGCTGGGGCTTTCGCCGGCCAAGCCGATGCTGGCGGAAATCGACGCCATGAAGACCACGGCTGACCTGCAGCGGATAGTCCGCCGTCTGCATGAGTTATCTGTGTTTGCGCCGTTCGGCCTCACGTCAACCCCGGACAATCACAATCCTGGGCAGGTAATTGCCAGCGTGTTTGCCAGCGGCCTGGGCCTGCCTGACCGCGACTACTACCTTAAAACTGAACCGCGCTTTGTTGAGGCGCGTGAGAAATATCTGGCGCATGTTGCCGCCATGTTCAAGCTGGCTGGATCTGATGACGCCAAAGCCAAAGCCGCCGCGGACATCATCTTCCAGATGGAAAAGAAATTCGCCGAAGCATCATTGGACAACGTGGCCTTGCGCGACCCCAAAGCCACTGACCACAAGAGCACATTTGCCGATCTGAAGAAGCTCACGCCCGCGTTTGATTGGGACGGATACTTTGCCGACGCAAAACTTTCTCGTGCTGACCTGAACGTAACAGAACCCAAGTTCTTCCAGGAAGTTGAGCGGCAGATGCATGAAACTCCTATTGCCACCTGGAAAACCTACCTGACATGGCAATTTCTTCACGCTGCCGCGGACCAACTGTCGGACCCGTTCGTGAATGAAAATTTTTCGTTTTATGGCAAGTATCTGAACGGCGCAACGGAGCTGAAACCTCGCTGGAAACGCTGCGCTGAATCCACTGACCAGCTTTTGGGTGACGCCCTGGGCAAAAAATACGTGGAGAAATATTTCTCGCCGGAAGCCAAGGCACGGGCCCAGGAGATGGTCAAAAATATTTTGTCCGCCATGCATGACACTATTGAAGGCCTGGATTGGATGGGCCCTGAAACAAAAAAGAAAGCGCTGGAAAAACTTTCCACCTTCAACCCCAAGATCGGATACCCGGACAAGTGGAAAAATTACAGCAGCATTAATATGGCCCGCAATTCCTACTGGAACAACACGCTGGCAGCGATCCAATGGAATGTTGATGAAGACCGCTCGCTTATCGGCAAGCCCGTGGACCGCGGCCGCTGGGGCATGACGCCGCCAACATCCAATGCGTACTACAACCCTCTGCTTAACGAAATCGTGTTCCCCGCGGGAATTTTGCAGGAGCCCTCATTCAGCGTGGAAAACGCTGACGCTATCAACTATGGCGGCATTGGCGTCGTCATTGGCCATGAGATCAGCCATGGCTTTGACGATTCGGGAGCCCAGTTTGACGCGCAGGGCCGCCTTAACAACTGGTGGACTGCTGACGACCTCAATCGGTTTAACGATCGCACTTCCTGCGTTGTGCGCCAGTTCGATTCGTATTTCATCGAGCCAGGCATTCACCACAATGGCAAGCTGGTCCTGGGCGAAAGCATTGGCGATCTTGCTGGCGCCAAGGTTGCTTACCTGGCCTTTAAAAAAGCGCAGCAGGCCCATCCGCAACCAACGATTGACGGTTACACGCCTGACCAGCAGTTCTTTATCGCCTGGGGACAATGGCGCGGTGATGAGATCCGTCCTGAGACGCAGCGCACCATGGTCCAGGGCGACCCGCACCCAATCGGAAAATATCGCGTGATCGGCCCTCTCTCCAACTTAGCGGCGTTCAAGCAGGCTTTTAGCTGTAAAGACGGTTCTACCATGGTGCGTCCGCCGGCTGATCGTTGCCAGGTGTGGTAGCAATCGGCTGAGAGACCGAAAATGCAAAAAGAGACGTGGCATTCCGCTGCGTCTCTTTTTTTGTTTGGTCAATTTTGCACCGCGCCCAATCTCTTTGCCGTGAAATCGACTATCGTATGTAGAGTACAGAGTTGCGCGCTGCTCAGGCTCGTGGATCAAACAAACTCCGGAAAGCCATGCGTCGCCGCATGGCATCCTTTGTACTTCGCCGTATTTATTATCGGCGTTCGTAATATCCAGTGTTAAAGCCCTGCGAGTATCCGTTTTGGTAAGCGTCACGATACGCATCTTTGTAATAGTTCTTATTGCCGTAGGTCGAGATGTATCCGCGGTCTGCGTGCCGGAAATTATCACCCTTCGTCGGACGGAAGCTGTGGCCTGTGCGCCGGTCGATTGCTCCATCGTTAATTCCGTCCTGATAGCCGTTTTGGCGCGCAGCGTTCAATCCGTAACCGCCGCCGCCGTATCCGCCGCGGTTCCAGCCATCGTGATCTCTGTCACGGTCGCGGTCCCAGTCTCTG
>DATBCN010000727.1:0-8381 GCA_036270475.1 Candidatus Angelobacter sp.
CCATTCAGAGTGGCAATGGGTCCGGTCTCGACTCCACTCTCGCGCCGATATGGAATACGTTGTCAGGGGTCAGCTACTCAGGCACAACCATGGTCACGGCTTTGCGGAACGCTTATGCCGCTGCACCGCTGCTGGAGAGCGTAAAGACCACCTACCAGACGGTGACAAAAGATGGGTCAGACGGAACGGCAGGCTGGCCTGCTTTTCATTTTCCGTTTTATACCGTTGATAGCGGCGGGAAACACGGCCTGGCCGGCCTTTCCACCCTAAATGATCGCGCCGCTTTTGAGACGCAAATCATCAATGCTCTGCAGACGCTTGCTCCAACCCCAGCGAACCCATTTCCGCCGCGCGTCGTGGCCCAGGCAAATGCCAACCCTCAGGGGCCGGTATGGTTTGCGGTGCGCTGTGTTTTGGAGCGTCCAAACTGCGCCGCGCTAACTCCGCCGCTGGTCAGCGAGCCCACGGTGGCATTTCAACTCGCGGCCTTTTTTGATCCGGATGCCCCGGCGCGTCCGATTCGCATTGGGATGCCCATTGATACCACGCCGGCTGGTTTGCGCAAGTTCGATAAGAACACGGCCTTCGTCATGTCCGATACGCTTTGCGGGCAGGTGAGCAAAATGGGCGGCATGAGCTTCGGTGATCTCATCATGTCAGTGCTTCCGTTCCCATTTCATAAAGACCTGGATGGCGGCGGAGGCAAACCCTGCGGCAACGGGATTTCCGCTGGGATGATCTGCTCGTTTTCCATCCCGATTATCACGATTGTTGCGCTCATTCTGCTCATTATTTTTGTGAAGCTGCTGGACATCATTTTTTTCTGGATGCCATTTTTCCAGATTTGCCTGCCGCTGCCGAAATTTTCGGCTAAGGATTCATAGCTATGGACGGCGGAAAACTTTACGGACGAGGCATGTCGTTTCCACCGCGTGTAGGTGACGATGGGCGCATTGCCTGGTCAGAGGGCGAAACCAATATCCGCGAAATGATCCAGGTCATTCTGCGCACCCAGGAGCGCGAGCGGCTCAATCTTCCCGGATTTGGCGCGGGATTGCAGCGTTATCTTTTTGAGCCAAATACAGTGGCTACGCGTTTCCAAATTGAAGACCGCATTACCAAGTCGCTGCAATTGTGGGAACCCAGAATTTCGCTGACGGATGTGACGGTGGAACAGGACCCGTCTGACGACCAGGCAGCCATTGCGTCAATTGAATACAAGCTTGTCGCTACTCAGATGAAGGAGCGCATTAACGTAAGCGTGAAGCTCGGGAGTTAACCAACTGTGCCGTTGACCATTCCCAATCTCGACGACAGGCGATACCAGGAACTTCTGGATGAGGCGCTGGCCCGCGTTCCGGTATACACGCCGGAGTGGACGAACTTCAATAAGAGTGATCCCGGCGTCACCCTGATTGAAGTTTTTGCCTTCATGACGGAGAGCTTGCTCTACCGGGCCAATCAGATTCCGGAGAGAAATCGCAAGAAATTTTTGAAATTGTTGAATGTCCCGCTGCAGCCGGCCACCAGCGCCCAAGGGCTGGCCACCATTACGAATGACAAAGGGCCATTGAACACCGTTACGCTCAATGACGGCGTTGAACTTCGCGCAGGAAAAATATCCTTCCGCACCACGCGTGCCATGGATGTGCTGCCCATTGAAGGCCGTATTTATTTCAAGCAAACCATAGATGCGCCTTCACAGCAGATGATGGATTACTATCAGCAGCTTTATGCGTCTTTCCGCGGAACGCCCCAAGACCCTCCGCCAACGCTCTATGAGGCTGCGTCGTTTCCGCTGCCTGGTGGTGATCCGGTTCAGCTCAGCCAGACCGTGGATGGCTATCTTTGGCTGGCATTGTTCGTGCGTGAAACTGATAAGCCGCCCGCGGACTGGGCTGACCTGGCGCGCGAGGCCATCGCAGGTAAGACTCTTACCGTTGGCGTAGTCCCATTTCTCGAAAACAACACGGCCATCCTGCCTTCGGGCCGTGCTATAAGCGCGCCTTCACCGGTAACGCTTGAGTTTGATATTCCCAATCTTCCAGCCAGCGGCGGTTTGCTCGACAGCCAGAACCGCGTCCCGCAGTATCGCCCTTTGCCCAGCAGCCCTTCTACTGATGTTTTTACGCAGCCCGGTGTGGTTGACATAACTCTGCCGGACAAGAACAGCTTGACGTTGTGGAACAACATCGATCCGCTGGAAAGCGGTGTTGGTGGGTTGCCGCCTTCGCTCGAAGACACCTCGCTCAATGACCGGCTCATTACCTGGCTGCGGATTCGCCCTTCCGCCAGCACGCCGGCGCAATTTAAGTGGATTGGCATCAATTGCGCGCCTGTAAGCCAGCGTGAGCGGATCTCCGCGGAGTTGCTGCCTGTTGGCACGGGCGAACCTGATCAGGTTATGAAGCTGTCACAAGCGCCAGTGCTGGCCAAGACCGTAACCATTTCGCTGACCACGAAGCAGGGAGCCACGCGAAGCTGGTCGGAAATCAGCGACATATTTCTCGCTGGGCCTGAAGTCCCGGTGCCGGACCTGCGGTTGCCGCCCGGAAGCCCAGTCCCGCCTTTTGACGAAACAAAAGCGCGCGTCTTTGTGCTCGATCCCGAGGCGGGCCAGATCACATTTGGTGATGGTGCGCACGGCGCGCGTCCCCCGGAGGGAGCAATCCTGCGCGCCAGTTATGACTTCAGCCAGGGCGCAGCGGGCAACGTTGGTCAGGATTCCATGAATACCGCCCCGGCGCTTCCGCAGGGCTTTAAAGTTACCAATCCGGTGCGGACATGGGGCGGCGCGGATGCGGAAACGGCCGCAGAGGGTGAGAAACAAATCTCGCGGTACTTGCAACATCGTGACCGGCTGGTGACAGCATACGACTTTGAAACCGTAACACTCAGGACACCCGGAGTTGAGATTGGCCGCGTGGAAGTTTTACCCAACTTCCATCCTGAATTGAGCAGCCGTCGTGGCGGCGATGCCGCAGGAGCTGTCACGCTTATGCTGGTCCCCACATTTGATCCCATCACTCCGGATGCGCCCTCGCCCAGCAATGATTTTCTTGACACGGTATGCAGCTATCTTGACACCCGCCGCCTGGTGACCACTGAGGTTTTCCTGCGCGGGCCGGATTATGTGGGCATATGGATTTCCATTGGCATCCAGGTATTGCCGGGCATCAATCCCGCGCCCGTGCGTGAGGCGGTGAAGAGTGCTGTGTTGCAATTCCTTGCTCCCATCGTAGGCGGCCCGCAGCAATTGCCGGATGATCCCGCGGTATTGCTCAATGCGCCGCTGTCCGCTTCCGTTTACAAAGGCTGGCCGCTGGGCAAGCCCGTGATCTCACTGGAAATTATGACCGTCGCCGGACGGACCTCAGGTGTTGAGTTTGTGCAGGACGTTCTTCTGGCGCAATCAGCGGCGGCGGTGCCGCAAGTTGACCTCACCGGCCTACAACTGCCGCGTGTACTTGGCATCAGCGTAACCAATGGCCCTGCACTTAGCCTTGACGAACTGCGCGGCGGCACAGCGCAGACGACCGCGACCGGCTCGGCGCAGTTGCCGGTGATTCCAGGAGAGTGCCACTAATGGACTCGAATCGCACAAGGTTTCATTTGTTGCTGGGCCGTGACGACTGGGCACGCTGCACGGTTGACGGGACTTCGTCGATCTTCGATTCCGTCCAGGAGGCTGGCCCGTCATTTTCATGGAATCCGGCACGCTTTGAAGTCACTTTGGGCGTGCGTGTGAATTTATTTGCCAGCGCTCCGGGAAACCAGCCGCCTACGATCAATCAACGGCGCGGCGCGGCGCAAGACCGCTTTGGCAACTGGTACTGGATTGACGCATCCGGCAATGAGTTGCTGGTAAATTCCGCCGGGACCAGCGTAACCACGCACTTCTGGGCTTCGCAGGATGAACTTGCCCACAACTGCAAAGCTGAAGATGGAGAGTTCAGTGTTCTGTCGCCGCAACTGCCCGTTAAGCCATTGGCATTCAGCGGACTTGCTGTAACTGACCTGCATTTTCTTGTAGTGGGCGTACTAGAGCCAAAAGGTTTTTTGGTTTTTGACTTGTTTCATGGCGGCCCTCCCCGGCAGTTTGTATGGCCTGCGGAAATTGATTTTGTGCCTTTTGACATGGCGCCTGCACCGGGCGGTGGCGTATGGATTCTTGATCGCGCCAATCGGCGCTTATGGGCGCTGGACCGTAGCTTTGCCGTCATCAGTCAGGACCAGGCCTCGATGGATGTCTCAGGCGAGCCGGTTGAAGTTTTCACGCCGGCCGATGGTTCTGCGCCTGTACCGCATCCACATCGCACATTTCCCACCGGCATCGCGCTGGGCATGGGGTCTCCGCTGGGCGCAATTGATGCGATTGCGGTTGAGGCCCTGCCGGATGGCACAGTCCTTCTTCTGGAAAGCAATCCCTTGCAGCAGTTCTCCACCATATACCACTTCCGCTATGGGCAGGAAATTGGCACACCGGTTTCATTGCGGAGCGTTCTCGATATTCTTGCACCTGCTGATCGTACAGGCTTCACGCTGCTGGGGTTTGATTTCACCATGATTCCAGTGGAGCAAACGCCAACCGGACAACGCAACAATACCTTGTATGTAGTGGCGGCCAATGGCGACCAGGCGTGGGCCTTTACCGCGGATTACAGCAGCGACCAACTCACGCTCACTCCCCTGCCGGAGTTTTATCCCATGCGGCTGTTCGGCGGCCGCGCCATTGTTCGTGGAACAACGCAGGTTTATTACGACTCGCAGGATAGGTTTGTGCCGTTGGTCATTCAGCGGCGTCCGCGCTATGTGGATGAAGCTGCGTTGTTCACCAAAGTATTCGACAGCCACGAACCTGATTGCACATGGCACAAGCTTGTGCTCGATGCGGCCATCTCCTCGGATACGCAGGTGACAGTCTTTAGCCGCGCGCACAATGATCGCAACTATCTTGCTGTTCAGGACTGGAACATGGAACCAGGCCCCTACAAACGAGGAAATGGAACTGAACTTCCTTGGACGCCGATGCCGGCCAATCTGGATACGTGGGAACTGTTGTTTCAGAAGGCCGCAGGCCAGTACATGCAGTTGAAGATCGTGCTTTCAGGCAATGGCAGGCTCACGCCGCGGATCCGCGCGCTGCGCGCCTATTATCCCCGTTTTTCCTACGTCAAAAACTATTTGCCGTCGGCCTACCGTGAAGACGCGAAATCGGCGTCTTTTGTGGAACGCTTTCTGGCCAACATTGAAGGTTTTTACACATCGATTGAAGACCGCATCGCCACTGCCCAGGCTTTGCTTGACGCGTGCAGTGCTCCATCAGAAGCGTTGGATTGGCTGGCGAATTGGTTTGGCGTGGCGCTTGATCCTGCGTGGAGTGAAGCCAAGCGCAGGCTCTTTCTGCGCAATGCGGCCGCCTTCTTTGAAGCGCGGGGCACGTTGCCAGGTTTGATGATGGCTTTGCGGCTGACGTTGGAAGACTGCGCCGATGCGGGAATTTTTATCAGTCCGGTGCAGGCAAATAATGGGCCGCGAATCATTGAGAAATTCCGCACGCGGCAACTGCCGCTTGGACTGTTGCAAGAGCAGGCCGCCGAATCTGGTCTGCCCACCAAACTGCAGACTCAGAGATGGACTCCGGCGCAAGGCGCCGATGATCTGGACAAGCGCTATCAGCAAAGCCTTGGCCTGACTCCTGACCAGGGCTACCCAATTTCCATGGCGACAACAGACCCTCAGTATCCGCCATGGAGTGATTTTTCCAAGAGCGCGATTGGGATTGTGCCGGCGCAGCCAAACGCCGGATCAGACCTGTGGACGACTTTTCTACGCAGCCGTTACGGCGTGCTTACCGCTCTGAATGCCGCATATCGTTCTGCATACGGCAGTTTTCAGGATGTGCCGTTTCCTTCCGCGCTGCCCCGGCAACCGCAGCCGCTGCTGGATTGGTACCAGTTCCAGGGCATGTTGCTGATGCAGGCAGCGGCGCATCAATTCACTGTTTATCTGCCCATGCCAATCGCTGACGCACAAAATACTCAGGCGCAGCGGGCCAAGTCTGACCTGGCGCAACGCGTTGTGGCGCTGGAAAAACCGGCGCACACCACCTTTGAAATCAAGTTTTACTGGGCGTTTTTCCGGCTGGGTGAGGCGCGCCTGGGTGAAGACTCAGTGCTGGATCACGGTAGCCGCGCTCCGGACCTGATGCGTCCCATGGTGCTCGGTGACAGCTATACCGGCTCAGGATATCTCAGCAATGAACAACCGTGCCAGCCGCGCACACGCCAGTTTTTGAACACGAATGTTTCACGTTCCCGGAGTTGTTAGCCATGGACCGTAAAGCTCGACACTGCGGCAAAGGAGAACGAAGATGAGCAGCGGAGTGATGCAACTCGCCGCCACGCCGGACGCGGTAGCGCCCGATCCATCCAAGCATGTGAATTACACGTTCGGCATGCTGCTGGGTGTAGATGACTTCAAGCAGGAGTTTGCCTACCTTGCCGGACGCGAGCAGTGGATGGCCCGCGACCTCATTGGCTATGGCACCATCAGCGGGCTTAAGGTTTCACTGGATGTGGCTGCCAAAGGGCCGCGCGTTTCGGTTGCGTGCGGGGACGCGTTGAGTCCCAAAGGGCAGATGATCCGTGTTTGTCCCTCACAGTGTGCGTACTTAAATGACTGGCTCACGGCCAATCAAAAGGACGTGCAGGCGGCGCTCAACACGTCGCCTCCAGCTTCAACGATTAAGCTGTGGCTGGCATTGTGCTATCGCGATTGTCCAGTTGATCCTGTCCCGATTGCGGGCGAGCCGTGCCGTTCAGCGGACGATCTCATGGCGCCATCGCGCTTGGTGGATGACTTCCGCCTGGAACTGCGGCTCTCGCCGCCCCGGCAACAGGAAGAAGATGCGGTCCGTGATTTTGTCATGTGGCTTGACCAAATTCAGATTACGGATGCGCCGGGGAACTTTCCCACGATCAAACAGTTTGAAGATGCGCTTCGGGCTGCGTTAATTAGTTCGTCTTCTCCGCCCAATCCGGCCACATATTTTCAGTTTGGCTCGCCGCTGAACCAATTTCATATTAGCCCAGCCCAGATTGGCGACTATCTGAAGTCTGCTTTCCGGATCTGGGTCACGGAGATCCGTCCGCAATTTCACAGCGGCTGGTCATCGGCAAGCTGCTCATGTTCTGGTGAAACCAGTCAGACCGCGCCGCCCGAGGATTGCCTGATGCTGGCGGAGATTGATGTTCCGCTGGTGAATGTAGGGCCCGGCCAGAACTGGCAGGTCGATGGCACAAAAGCCACCACTCTGGATGAAAGTCAACGTCCCATTCTGCTGCACACTCGCCTCTTGCAGGAGTGGATGCAGAGCGGCCTGCGCGGAGGGAAATAGGAGAACGCCATGCCAAACAATCTCCTTACACCCATTGTGAATGACCGCACTCGCTCGGTGAACTTCTTCAATGGAAGACTGTTGACCGGCGAGGACCTTACCGCGGAGCAGCAAGCCAACCGGGTTGCGCATAGCCTTCTCGGCCAGGCTGTAGGTTCCGGTGTCGCTTATGGACTTGAGGTTTCAGAATCCGCTGCGCTCAGCCAGGTTGCGTCTCCAGTGCTTTCCATCAAACGCGGGCTGGCGATTAATTCAAACGGCGGCACGCTGCTTCTGGATAATGACACTGCCATATCCTTGGTCCGTCCAGTCAGCCCAACCAGCGGTGGATCATCAGTTTTTGCCGAGTGCCTTCCCATGCAGTCAGGTGTTTATATTGCTGGCGCTGGCGTCTATATGCTCACGATCGGTCCGGCGTCTGCCACGCAGGGGTTGGCAGAAGTAAGCGGAGTGGGTACAGGCACCGCGCCTTGCAACAGCAAATACAAAGCTGATGGCGTGCAATTCCGGCTGGTGCAACTGGACCTTACGCAAACTGAACTTGGGGACGTAAATCATCTGCGCAACCTGGTTGCTTATAAATGTTTTGGCGTTGATGACTGGGCCACCAGCGTGAGTGATCCGTTTGGATCGACACCCAGCGGCCACGGGCTGATCGATGAACTTCGCGCCGCCAAGACCATTACCAGCTGCGAAGTGCCGCTGGCGGTGTTGTACTGGACCGCGACAGGCGGAATTGTATTTGTAGATATGTGGTCAGCGCGGAGGCCATTGGTCTCAAAAGATCTGCTGGATACATGGGCGCCTGGGGCAGGCAAGCGCAGAGTCGTTGAGGGGCTGACGATGTTGTTACAGTTTCAGGAGCAGCTGAATGATCTGGCTGAGTCCGCGCCTGCAATCAATCCGCTTTCTGTCAAAGTCACGGATTATTTCCGTTATCTGCCTGCGTCCGGGCTGCTACCCATTGGCAACGTCAATCCTG
>DATBCN010000728.1:0-4013 GCA_036270475.1 Candidatus Angelobacter sp.
AGAGATTTGGGTAGAGACAGATAGGAAACGGACGTCAAGAGATTCAAAGCAGTTTTACAGATGGCGTGAATTTTAAACAGCAAGCACGAGGTTCCTCCGTCCTACTCGCGCGCTGATGAAAGCGCGCGCTCGCTTAACGGACGTTCGGGATGACGAGCAGAAAAGTTTACGCTAATGCTAAAAGTGCTTTAATGCCACAGCTTGGTATCCACAGCAAAGCATTAGTTCACCTGTCCTATTTCCCGCTGTACTCTCCAGGAACTTTGAACTAAGATCACTGTTTATCAATCAGTAAAAATGAGCGGCAGGAGCGACGGGGGATACCTGGGATGGCAGCGGTGTGGCGTCTGGGATGAAACCTACGCCAATTAGGGATGAAGTGGGATGAATAAGGAGGGGGTAGTGGAGGCTGGAGTGTTTACCAGAAAGTACATTTTTGGTTACAGATTTGAGCAGGGAAGCGCTGATCCAGCCCGGAAGAGCAGCGGAGCCGATCCCTCACCGGTTGCGACAAAAGAGTGAGACTACGGTAAGCGGGCTCCGGCTCGGGATGACGTCTTGAAGCTGGGACAGATTTTGATCGAGACTGACAGATTTAAATGCACTAATTTAATGCACCCACGAAACACACGACAAGGACGCTTCGTCGCCAAAGAGAGAGCCTTTTGGATCGGCAAAAGTTTAAGAGAATAATCTGATTGAGAGGAAACGCGCTTGTCGAGAGGAGAGTTTTTCAAATCTTAACAACGCGGTACTCGCACCATCACCGTGCGGGCTAGTAAAATAAAAGATTACAAATGGGCGCGAGACCCGCAGTGCAGTGATCATCTGTAACTCAGCATTCATTCCAATGGAGACCAGCCAATGAGCGTGACCCCTCTTTCTACACCTAAGACCAAGGCAGCGAGCCAACCCCAAGCAGGGACCCAATACGTATTCTTTTTTGGCGCCGGCAAGGCTGAAGGCAATGGCAAGATGAAGGACGAACTGGGCGGCAAAGGTGCCGGCTTGGCGGAGATGACGAATGCTGCCTTGCCCGTGCCTCCGGGTTTTACGATCCAGACGGCAGGCTGCCGCGAGTACATGAAGACCAGCAAGGTGTCTGAGTTGCTGGAACGGCAGATGGCGGACGCGCTGGAACGGCTGGAAGAACTGCAAAAACAAAAGCTGGGTACGGGCGAGAACCCGCTGCTGGTGAGTGTTCGCTCGGGCGCGAAGTTTTCCATGCCGGGAATGATGGATACGATTTTGAACCTTGGCCTGAACGATGAAAGCGTGCAGGCGCTGGCGCGCAAGAGCGGCAACGACCGGTTTGCTTACGATTCCTATCGCCGCCTGATCCAGATGTACGGTAACGTGGTGCTGGATATCCCCAAGGCCGAATTTGAAGAGGTGTTTGACGGGTTGAAGCACAAACGCGGCGTGAAGCTGGATACCGAACTTACCGCGGCTGACTTGAAAGAAGTGATCGCGCAGTATAAGGAAGTGGTCCGCAAGCACACCAGGCAGGATTTTCCGCAGAAGCCGCTGGAGCAGCTCACTGGCGCACGCGATGCAGTTTTCCGCTCCTGGAACAATGATCGCGCCAAGGTCTATCGCCGCATCAACAACATTTCTGACGATCTGGGAACGGCCGTGAATGTCCAGGCGATGGTGTTCGGGAACCTGGGAGAGACAAGCGGAACTGGCGTAGGCTTTACGCGCAATCCCGCAAATGGGGACAAGGAATTTTATGGCGAGTTTTTGATGAACGCGCAGGGTGAAGACGTGGTTTCCGGCGTACGCACACCGGTACACATTCTGGAACTGCACAAGCTGATGCCGGCGGTCTATGACCAGCTTCGTGACATTACTTCGCGGCTGGAAAAGCATTACCGTGACATGCAGGATTTTGAGTTCACCATCCAGGAAGGCCGCTTGTATATGTTGCAGACGCGCAACGGCAAGCGCACCGGACGCGCCGCTGTCCGCGTGGCCCTGGATATGGTGAAGGAAGGGTTGATCAAGCCGGAAGAAGCGATCTTCCGCGTGGAACCAAATCAACTCTATGACTTTCTGGTGCCCAGCCTGGATGAGCGCGGCGGCAATATAGAGGTGATTGCCAAAGGGCTGCCGGCGTCTCCGGGCGCCGCTGTCGGCAGAATTGTATTTACCGCGAATGATGCCGTGACTGCCGCCGGTACAGGCGCACAGCGAAATCCGGTCATACTGGTCCGCGGTGAGACTACTCCGGAAGACATCCATGGCATGGAAGTGGCGGCGGGAATTCTTACCTCGCGCGGCGGCATGACGAGCCACGCCGCCGTGGTGACGCGCGGCATGGGCAAGTGTTGCGTGGTGGGCGCCGGTGAAATTGAGGTGGATGAAAAGAAAAAAGAGATGCGCGTGGGTCCGCTGGTGCTGAAAGAAGGCGACTGGATTTCCATGGACGGCATCACAGGCCGCGTGATCAAAGGCCAACTCGGGACCGTTCCGGCCAAGCCGGACGATCCTGACCTGCAAACGCTGCTCAAATGGTCCGAGCCATTCCGTAAGCTGGGCGTACGCGCAAATGCCGATATTCCGCGTGACGCCGTGGCCGCGCGCAGCTTTGGAGCGGAAGGAATTGGCCTGTGCCGCACCGAGCATATGTTCTTTGCCGAAGACCGCATTGGACACATGCGCGCCATGATCCTGGCCCGCACGGAAGCGGAGCGCAAAGCAGCTCTGGCCAATCTGCTGCCCGTCCAGCGGTCGGATTTTGAAGGCGTCTTCAAAGCCATGGACGGCTTCCCGGTCACCATCCGCTTGCTTGATCCGCCGCTGCATGAATTCCTGCCGCGCCGCGAAGAGTTGATGGTGGAGATTGCGCAACTGGAGATCAAAGACCCCAAATCGCCGCGGCTCAAAGAAGCGCACGATCTGCTGCGCCGCGTGGAAGAGCTGCATGAGTTGAACCCGATGCTGGGGCATCGTGGCTGCCGTCTGGGCATTACCTATCCGGAGATTTCAGAGATGCAGGCGC
Source organism: Candidatus Angelobacter sp. (assembly GCA_036270475.1). Lineage (GTDB taxonomy): Bacteria > Acidobacteriota > Terriglobia > Terriglobales > Acidobacteriaceae > Angelobacter. The sequence continues at coordinate 3,005 of DATBCN010000728.1, forward strand.
GCGCGATCTTTGAAGCGGCCGTGAATGTAGCGAAGGCCGGCGTCAAAGTGTTTCCTGAGGTCATGGTTCCGCTGGTGGGCATGATGAAGGAGATGGAAAACCAGGGTGCGATCATCCGGCAGGTGGCGGAGCAGGTATTCAAAGAGAAGGGAACGCGCGTGGAATATCTTGTGGGCACCATGATAGAGCTGCCGCGCGCATGCTCCGTGGCTGACCAGATCGCCGGCGACGCTGAGTTCTTTAGCTTTGGCACCAACGACCTCACGCAAACGGCTTACGGCTTCTCGCGTGACGACATCAGTAAATTTCTGCCGGCCTATATTGAGCGGGGCATCTTGAAGAGCGATCCATTTGCCACCATCGATCAGGAAGGCGTGGGCGAACTGATGCAGATTGCGGTAAAGAAAGGCCGCAAGACGCGGTCAACGCTTAAGATTGGAATTTGCGGCGAGCATGGCGGCGATCCGGCATCAGTCGAGTTCTGCCATAAGATCGGACTGAATTATGTCTCGTGCTCGCCGTACCGTGTGCTTACCGCGCGACTTGCTGCGGCGCAGGCAGCGGCCGCGGAAGAACTAAAGACGGAAGGTGGAAGGACGAAGTGATTTTTTGAAATCCCGAGCGCAGCGAGGGAACCCTATTGTGACGTGGATATAAGACCTGTGACTGGGTTTCTTAGCGGCATAATTTTTTGCGGAAGAGGTTGGTTACCATAGGGATCCCCTCGCTGCGCTCGGGACAAGAAAAAGATTACTGTACCTTTTGCAAGCGCTCAATCAGCTTTTGGGCCAGGTTGTCTTCTGATTCTGACCACAGCACGCGACCACTGATGCCGGCGTTTTGTTCAACGGCACTGGTAAAGTTGACCAACTTGTGTACATTGGCTTTAATGCGCTGCTCCAGCGTGTTGGTGAAATCAACTTCTTCATAGAGGAATGGAGCGTCCAGGCCAAAATCCACCTGGATGTGGCCGTTTTCCTGAAAGGAGGCATCGTCGAATTGAGTGCCA
>DATBCN010000729.1:0-2612 GCA_036270475.1 Candidatus Angelobacter sp.
AGGAATCCGTTCGCGACCGAAGCCGCTCACGAAAACGGATGATTATAAACAAAGAGTGACGTGTTGAGCTACTCTCCACGCAAAAAGAAAAATAAAATACATACTGTGATTGGAAAAATCGAAGTTTCGTGAACATCTTGCGCGATGATTTTGCTTGCGAGAGCCATGCGGCAACATTCATTGACTAGCGACGAGCACAAGTTGCTTTTTAGATCTCGCAATCTGAGAACCAGTCATGCGGCGGCTTTTGGGGGCTGTCTCCATGCATCTCTTTCAGCCTCTAGCTCAGGAAGAGCATTTAAATCTTTCTTTCTGCCGGCGGCTTTTTTCAAACGGATCAGCGAATCGAGAGAAGCCACCTCATATTCCCCGCCAAACAGCGCCACGGAAAACAGCATCTGAACGCAACAACCGGGAATTCGCCCAAGCCAGACAGATGACCAAGCAGGTCTTATGTCTCCCAGGTCAGTCTGCAAAATAAAATTCACGCCATTGGACAGCGTTTGCACGTCAAAAAGAAAACGGCAATCCTTCAGGAGCTCCACGCTGCCGGGGATGGTAGGGCCGGAGCGCAGGCACCAGCCGCTCCATATTTTCTGGCGTGCGTTCGTAACAGATGTCGAGATCTCGCGTCAGATACGCTGAGCCGTGAAGAGTAGAGGCGTAGCCACCGACTACCACAAAGTTGACATGGTGGTCTGCAAGAGCTTTGAGGGTGGCTTCAAAATTAATCATCGATCCAAGGCGGGACGCGGCCCGGCGTAAATCCTCCGCGAATTTCAATGCCGCTTCCATTTCGCGAACCCGTTCCGCGGGCGTACGGGTCAGGCTCCGCAGATTCAGCGTCAGATCCACTCCATAGTCGCTGGCAGCTTCCATTTTGCTCCTGGGCGGCGGGGTTCTGCACCATTTCGTACAGCCGCTCATGTTCCTGGCGGGTCATGCTTCTCAATGTATTCTAAATTTGGCGGATTTAGAGACAAAGGCAGGCACCATTAACCCACCAATCCTCATCTCAAGGACGGAAGTAGTATTTCCGCCGATTCTGGCCGCGCCTTTTGATGGAACGTTGCATCTGCATCCACGCGCACTTCTACCAGCCGCCACGGGAGAATCCGTGGCTGGAGGCCGTGGAGCGCCAGGAATCGGCCTATCCTTATCACGACTGGAACGAACGGATCACGGCGGAGTGCTACGCGCCCAACGGCGATTCCCGCATACTCGACGACCGGGGCTACATCCGCCAGATCGTGAACAACTATGGCCGCATCAGCTTCAACTTTGGCCCAACGCTGCTGTCATGGCTCAAGGACAAATCTCCCGAGACCTACCAGTGCATCCAGAAATCCGACCGGGAGAGCCAGAAGCGCTTCTCCGGGCACGGATCGGCAATCGCGCAGGCGTACAACCATGTGATCCTGCCGCTGGCCAGCGCCCGTGACAAGACCACGCAGATAGTCTGGGGAGTCCGTGATTTTGAACATCGCTTTGGACGCGCACCGGAAGGCATGTGGCTGCCGGAAACCGCGGTCGACGTGGAGACACTGGAGATACTGGCTGCCCAGGGAATCAAATTCACCATCCTTGCTCCGCATCAGGCGGGCCGGGTGCGCAAGATTGGCGGACGCGGTTGGAAGGACGTAAGCGGCGGACGCATTGATCCAACCCGCGCCTATCAGGCCAAGCTGCCTTCAGGAAAAAAGATCAACTTGTTCTTTTATGATGGCCCCATTTCCCGCGCGGTCGCGTTTGAGCAACTTTTGAATTGCGGAGAACAATTTTCCTCCCGGATTAAGAGTGGCTTTTCTGACAAGCGCGGCTGGCCACAGTTGATGCACATTGCCACCGACGGCGAAACCTATGGCCATCATCACAAACATGGGGACATGGCGCTGGCCTATGCGCTGGACCGGATTGAGGCCGATCCGGCAATCCGGCTGACCAACTATGGCGAGTTTCTGGAATATTTCCCGCCCATGCATGAAGTCCAGATCATTGAAAACACCGCATGGAGCTGCGCGCATGGAATAGAACGCTGGCGCAGCAACTGCGGCTGCAACTCCGGCCGCGCGGGCTGGAACCAGGCATGGCGCGGGCCGCTGCGCGCCGCGCTGGACAACCTTCGCGACCAAGCCGCCGAACTCTTCGAGGCCGAAGCCGCCGGACTGGTGCATGATCCATGGGAGGCGCGCAACGACTACATTGATGTGATCCTTGACCGCTCGCCGGAATCGCTCTGGATATTTTTTGAAAAGCATTCACGCCGCCAGCTTAAGCCGGAAGAAACCGTTCTTGTGTTGAAATTGCTGGAAATGCAGCGGCACGCCATGCTGATGTACACAAGCTGCGGCTGGTTTTTCGACGAGCTGTCGGGCCTGGAGACGGTCCAAGTTATGCAGTACGCCGGTCGCGCAATACGGCTGGCCCAGGAGCTGGGCAAAGAGTGCATCGAATCAGGATTTATGGAACGTCTTGCGGCAGCCAAGAGCAATCTCCCCGAACATAGCGATGGCAAGCAGGTCTACGAAAAACGGGTCAAGTCTGCATTTGTGTCGACCGATCAGCTTGCCGGCCACTACTCCATCAGTTCCCTTTTCGAACCATTTGGCGAA
>DATBCN010000730.1:0-10736 GCA_036270475.1 Candidatus Angelobacter sp.
CGTTGAGGTACTGGCGTTCAAACGGCATGGCATGCGTCATGGTGCGCAATTGCACCAACTGCAGCAGCACGGAAGCACGCGCCAGGTTCGTGATTACAATCTTGGCGTCGGCGGTCGATGCCCTTTCCAGCCGCACATGCAACTCCGGCGCCCATTCGCGTTCAAACTGTTCGCGGGAAAGGTCCAGCCCCCGGTCGGCGGCCTTGGCATAGCGCAGCGTTGCCCGCGCCAGCACCACGCTCAGGATCGTTGTGACAATGGTTGCGGCCACGGGAATATATTCCAGCAGGGTTAAAAACGGCACGCGCGCGATAGCTGCCATGGGCATGGACCACCAGCTTACGGGAACCAGCCCGTTTTCCTGAGATGCGGGACGTGCTGGGGCTTTGGTAATGGCAGAAAAGACCCGGGGTAAGTGCTTGAAAATAGAATGAGGAGCCTATGCAAGCTCCTCAAGGACTTCTGTAGAATGAATGTTGCTACCCCTCGGTTTTCACCGCAGCTTCAGCAGCCAGGAAGCCGATCTTGGAATGGGTCCCGTCACAGAACGGTTTATTCGTGGATGCGCCGCAGCGGCACAGCGCGACCGCCTGTTTCCCGCTAATATCAACTTTCTTGCCATCGGCGTCAGCGATTTCCACCTGGCTCAGGTCGCCGCTGAGCACATAAGGCCCGGTCTTTTTGATCAGGATATTGATTGCCATTCAGTCTCCCTCCAACAATTTCGATGCTGAATCAATCTAAATGTTGCTGGCCGAGGGCGCAACTATCTCTCAATTACTTGCATTTGGCGCACGCAACATCCTTCGTTTCCCTTGGACACTCGCGGCTATAGGGTTCCCTCGCTCTGCTCGGGACAAGGTAAAATTCACCGCTTCTTAAACGCCACGTTCACCAGCAGCTTGTCGCCCTCAATGTCCACTACGTTGCAAAAAGTCCGTTCGCCGCGGCGGGTAAAGTCAAGTCCAACGCGGCTCTCGCCCACGCGCATGTTGCGAATGCTCAAATGGTCCAGAAATTCCGGCAGCGCGGGATTCACGATGTTCATTTCTTTTCTCGGCGCGCTGGGGCGGATGCCAAGCACCGACATCAGCAGCAGAAAGACCGCGCCGGAGGCCCATGCCTGCGGTGAACATGACACCGGATACTGCACCGGCTCGTCATGCTCGCGCCGTTCAATGCCGCAAAACAGCTCAGGCAAGCGGTAGTCGCGGAAGTTGAGCGCCGCTTGAAACAGCGAGGTAAACAGCCGGTTCGCTGGTTCGCGAAATTCATACAACGCCATGCCGTGTGCGATCAGCGAATTGTCATGCGGCCAGACTGAGCCGCGATGGTAGCTCAGTGGATTGAACACCCGTTCGTCGCGGGACATGGTGCGCCAGCCCCATCCGGAAAACATATCGTCGCGCATAAACCGCTGCGTAATGGCCTTCGCTCGCTCCTGCGGCAGCATGCGCGTAAACAAAAGTTGCCCGGGATTCGACGAGATTACCTGCGTCTGCCGCTTATCGCGGTCCAGCGCCATGGCGTAAAAACCCAGCTTCGGCATCCAGAAAGCTTTTTCAAAGCGTTTCGCCATCTCCGCCGATTCTTTTTTCAGCCTGTCGGCGGTCCGGGTATCGCCAAATGAGCGCAGCAGTGAAGCCATGCGGTACTTCGCTTCATAGACATAGCCTTGCACTTCACATAGCGCAATTGGCGCTTTAGCCACCTCGCCATCGCGATGCATGATCGCGTCCCATGAATCTTTCCAGCCTTGGTTCACCAGCCCCTTGGGTGAGCGGCGCAGATATTCCACAAACCCATCGCCATCCAGATCGCCATGGTGGTCAATCCATTCCAGCGCCCGGTACGCGTGCGGCAGCATGTCTTTCACCAGTTGCTCGTCGGCGGTCCAGTTGAAGGTCTCACTCAGCAGGATGAGCCAGAGCGGCGTCGCATCCACCGAGCCATAGTAGGGGCCAAATGGCATCTCGCCGGCGCGGGTCATCTCGCCTTCACGATACTCATGCAGGATCTTGCCCGGCTCTTCATCACGCCAGTCATTCTTCTCTTTGCCCTGGTGCAGCGCCAGTACGCGCAGCGTCTGGACAGCAAGGTGCGGGTTCAACATGAGCGACTGGTACGCCGCAATGATGGAGTCCCGGCCAAACATGGTGGCAAACCAGGGAATGCCGGCGGCGATCACGCGCTCCCTGGCCTCGGGAATTTGCAATGCGTGGAAATCAGCCTTGCACGTGTCTACCATCTCATTAAAAATGCCGTTGTTGGAGTTGAAGCTGCTGGAGTGTGACGCCCACTCCGCCAGCGCCTCACGGCGCTGGCGTAATTGCTGGGCAAAGTCAGGCCGGCTGGAACGTGAACGCTTCCCTTCCACCTGAGGAACGATCGTGGTATGAAGCTGGAAGCGCTTAAAAGGCGGCAGGCGGAGCTTCCAGCGCGCCGTGGTGCCATCCACTGATTCAGGTTCGGGAGAAAGATGGATGATGGTTTCGCGCGCCACGCGGTCCAGCCCGCGGTAGTGGAAGACGATGGAATCGCGGCGCACAATCGGCTGATAGTAGTGTCCCAGGTTTTGCCGCGCCACGCCGCGCACCTGGAATACATCCATGAAATCGGCTTCATACGCCAACTCAATCACCAGCTCAAGTTCCTGGAAATTGAAATTCTCAAAAGAGAAATTATCAAAGAGCGTCTCAGAAGAAAGCAGTTGTTCCCGGCGGATATGCACCGTATTCTCCGGAATCTCATAGCTCTCCCGCATGGTGCTCTTGCCGGTTGTAAGTTCTATCTGTGAGGCAAACGTCTGCTCGGTGCTGGAAGAGAGCACTACCGTTCTGTATCCGTCCACGCGAAGTTCCAGCCGGCTGAGAAAGCGCGTGTCATCATGGAAAAAGCCCACGTCGGGCGCGCCGGGGGGCATAATGTCACCGGCGATGGTGGTGGAAAGAAATGTCTTGCCGTCAATCAGGGTAAGATTGTTGACCTTGCGCGGCTCGGCGTTCTGGTAGACCAGCCGCGGCTCCGGATAAGGCGCGGCGATCTCCACCAGTTCAGAGTGGGCGATCATTAATTTTGCGCTCATGTTTTTACATTCATGGTTTTGTGGTCATGCCACAATCTGCTCCGCCTCGGCCACACCGTCGCGCAGAATTTCAGTATAGAGATTGATGTAATCGGCAGTCATGCGCTTTGCGGAAAACGATTCTTCCATATGGCCCCGAACAATGGGCACTGGAAGGTCCAGATTGCGCGCGCACAAGGCCAGCTCGTCCGTTGTTTTGCGAACATGCCCGCTCACCCCTTCTTTTACAACTTCATCCACTGATCCGCCGGGCATCGCCAACACCGGGGCGCCGCAAGCCATGGCTTCAATCATCACAAATCCAAAAGGTTCGTCCCATTGGACTGGAAAGAGCATGGCAACAGACCGGCCCAGCAGCTCAACTTTATCTTCCATGCCCACTTCGCCCACGTATTCAATGAACTTTCCGTCCACGTGCGGATTGACCTTTGCCTCCCAATAATCTTTATTAATGGGCTGAATCTCCCCAGCAATCTTCAGAGGGATTCCTGCTTTCTTTGCCACCTCAATCGCCAGATGCGTGCCCTTGGTCGGCGCAATCCTGCCCAGGAAGCTCAAGTATTCCCGCTTCCCTTCCGCCGCCGGATAGAGTGATGGATTGATTCCGTGGTGGATGGTCCGCATGCGCGGCATGTTCAACTTTTTCCGCTGAAAATCACTGATGGTAACGTAAGAAACCTCAGGATAGGACCGGTAAAACTCCACCAATGAATCGTCATAGGCATGATGCACGGTGTAAACCATGGGAATATCAATGAACCTGGCATAGCTCAAGCCGGGAGCGCTGTTCACATGGATCAAGTCGGCTTCCTGCGCCGCTTCCTGAATGGCCCACGCAAAATGGTTCAATCCCTTGAGTGACGCCTCCACTTCATCCCGCAGCGGCCATTCGCCGGTGGGATACAACCAGCGTGTGGGAACGTCAATGGTGGACTCGCCATTGGTGTAGACGGTTACATCAATCTCCTGTGCCTGGAGTCCGTGGGCCAGTTCGGCAATAAATAATTCTGTGCCTCCATATTTTTTTGGAGGCACGGCGATGAACGGAGGTGCAATAAGGGCTACTCTCATGGGTTATGCGGAACATCAAATTAGATGCGAAATCCAACTCTGGTGACGCGGAGTAGCCGGAATGAAACGGCGGTAATTACGATTCTTTTATCTTATTGAGAGCACCTTGGCCGGCGACGTTGAACTCATCGCGATTTCCACTGCCAGCTCAAATTCTCTCGCGCGCACTTCGCTGGTATGGCTGGCCAGCACGCGCTCGCGCGCCGCGCGTCCGATGCGCCGCAACTCGGCAGCATCGTACTCCCGCAGGTAGTGCACAACGTCATCGCTCCCCGTGGGCAGAAGGATTTCTCTGCCCGGAGCAAAAAAAGTTTCCAGTCCCGGCCAGTTGTCAGAGGCCATGGCGGCAGCGCACGCTGCAGCCTCAAATAGACGCACCGAAGGCGAGTATCCGGCCAGCACCATTTCGCGGCGCGTGGCGTTCACCGTAATGCGTGAGGAACTATAGAGCGCGGCATGATAACGCGGACCAAGATGCATGATGCGCTCCACATTGTCAGGCCATTCGATGCTGGCAGGATATTGCGGACCGGCAACGATAAACTTGCTGTCCGGCAGCGTGCGAGCGGGAGAGCACAACAGTTCGTTGATCTTTGGCTGGCGGTCCGGCGCATATGTTCCCATGTAACTCAGGTCACAGGCGAACCGCGCGTCGGGGGAAAGCTCACGGTGCTTTTCCGGATCAACTGAACAATAGAGCGGCACGGCGAAAGGCGCGCCCAGTTCCTCTTGAATGCGGCGCAGCATCGGTCCGCCGGTAAAGCTGAAATAAATATCCAGCTCGGGTAGATGCCTTTGCAGCAGATAGTCCGCGCGTCCGCGCTCTTTGAGGTTTTTTATCGTGACCGGCGTATCAATATCATAAAAAGCCTTTACCGCTACGTTGGAAGACAAAACCTCCTCCAGCGCGGCAATGCCGTCTGGAAAATATGAGCCCACAAGGGCAACGTCGGAATCGCGCAGCTCCGCGCGCACCGTGGGCAGGATTTGGCCCCAGCTTTCAAAAATCCTTGCGTCGCAATACGGCGGATGCGGCAGGTCACGATTGTTCTGGTACCACTCAAGATTGTGTTCAAAAAAAACAACGCGGTGCCCGCGGCGATGCAGCGCCTGGCACAGGGCGCGAAACGTGGTGGCATGTCCGTTGCCCCACGATGAGGTGATGGAAAGCCCGAAGATGATGAGTTTCATAAAATCAGCTCTTGGCCATTCGCTCTTAGCTTTTTGGCTTTGTCTCTCATGTCCGGCAATTGATTTTGCTCTCCGTATCTTTCAACGCTCAGAATTGATGGCTTATTCTGCAAACGCTTGTGCTGTGATGGCATCAAATTCCTTCGCGCGCAATGTATATGTATGGTCGCGCAATGCTCGTTGCCGCATGTTGACGCCAATCTCTTTTGCCCGGGCACTTGTGATATTCCGCAAATACGCAACGATTTCTTCCGCGTTTCCGGCTACCAGGATTTCCTTTCTCGGCGCAAAGAACCTTTCAATCCCGGCCCACTGGTCAGTAATCAGGCATGCACCTGCGCCTGCCGCCTCAAAGACGCGTGTGGGCGGCGAGAAGCCTACTCCAGCCATGGAATCCCTATTGATGTTCAGTACCATCCGTGCGGAGCAGTTCATACGGTTGTGATCTCGGGTGCCGACGTGGCCAATCCATCGAACATTGGCAGGCAGTTGCTTACCTACCCAGCCTTCTCCGCCCAGAACAAATTGAAACTCCGGGGCCAGCGCCGCAGCGCGAAAGAAAAATTCTTCCACGCGACGCTCGCGGTCCGGCAGGCGATGGCCTACGAACAAAAGATCGCACGCTAACGCCACATCTGCCGGGACGGGACGGTGTGTCTCCGGATCGAGCGCGTTGTAAATTGGATGGCAGTTCACTGCGCCAAAACGCTGGTAGTGGTCCACTACCGGCGCGCCGCCGCCGTAGGTAAAAATAAAATCGTATTCGGGAATGAGTTTACGGAAGGCGTCCGCCGGGTCCGCTTCAACTCGCGACAAAGTGGCGGGGGCGTCCACGTCCCAGAACGCTACGCTTGTGTTGGTGGAGCGGCACTCAAGCACCTTTTCTTCCAGCAGCTCGTCAAACACGCCCACGCCGCTGTGTTTGATGACCAAATCAAATCGCTCCGCCCGCCGAAGCAGCGCAGGTATCTCATCCGCGCTTTTGTAAACGACGCTGTCCACGTATGAAAAATCGTCGGCGTCGCGATTTTGCTGGCGGCCATAGGCGTCCGGCTCGGCAAAGGTAACTTGATGGCCTAGCGCATTTAACTGTTTATAAATGCCGCGGTAATACGTTGCCGCCCCGTTCCAGTAAGAGGATGTGATGCTGGAGCCAAACGCAAATATTTTCATTGCGCAATCTCCTGGCAGATGGCGATCAGCTCTTTTGCCCGATGCGCGCAGGTATGGCGCTGGTGAATTGTCTTCAAGCCATTTTCCGCAAGCTGGCGCCGCGCCTGTGCGTCGCGCACCAGATGCCGCAACTCACTCGTCATCTGCTCGCCGTCATCCACCATCAGATAGTCTTCACCGGGAGAAAACAATCCTTCATCGTCGCTCCACGGAGAGCATACCAGTGGAATACCACAGGCCAGCGCCTCAAAAACGCGGATAGTGGGGATGCCGGCAAGCCCGTTGGCATAATGCCGGCGGGGAATATGCACAGTGACCATGCTCTCAGCATAGGCCTGCGGCGAAAAAATATTCGGCAGGTAGCCGCGATACCCAATGTTTGCTGCCGCGAGTTTTTGCAGTGCATTTTCCGGATAGCGGACGCCATGCACAACCACGCGCAAATCAGGCGCCTGCCTTGCTGGTCCAATCAGAAATTCCTCCAGCTCGGCGCTGCGCTCTTCATCTCCCCAGTTGCCAATCCAGATCACGTCAATTTCCTTTTTGCGGTCCTGGGGATGGAACTGCTCCACGTCCGCTGCTTCATGGAAGGTCCAGGCGCACCGCACGCCAAAGCCATCAAGGTAAATACGGCGGATGGATTCGCCAAAAGCAAGCACGCCATCCAGCAAATGCAAATGAAATTTCAGGATTTCTGCGGCGCGCGTATGGGCGCGGTGATGGCTGTCATGGAACAGGGCGATGAAGCCATATTTCGCCTTCAGGGCAAGCACGCGGTTCACCACCTGCGGATCATTCCACTCCTGCAGCAGGACCACGTTTGTTTCTTTTAGTTCCTCTTCAAGAAACTGCTGAAATTCGCTGTCGCCTGATTTGTAAAAGCGGATGTCCAGTTCAGGATAAGACCGGCGAAAAGCATCAATGGCTTCAATGGCGCGTTCGCCTTCTGACTTCATCATGCTGGCGAGCGACCACGAACCCATCTCCTCATAGCACCGCACCCTGTGTCCCAGGCGGACCAGCTCGCGCATGAGGCCGCGCAGAAAATGGGCGTTGCCGTGGTTCCAGTCAGAGACCATGGAGTGCGCAAAGAGCGCGATATTGAGCTTCTGGCTCATGCGCTGATCGCCCCGGCCGGAAGAAGTTTTTGATACAGATTTTTATAGCCTGCAACCATCCGCTCAGCGGGAAAATGCTGCCGCGCGTGCTGGTATGCCAGATTTCCCAGCGACCGGCGCAACGCAGGATCACGCTGCAGGCTTTCCACAGCCTGACACAGGCTCACGGAGTCATTGCCGCGGAAAAAAATCGCAGCGCCATCCCACAGTTCCCGGAATGTAGGGATGTCACTGGCTACAATCGCGCAGCGCGACAACGCGGCTTCCACCGGCGCCAGCCCGAACGGCTCATACTGCGATGTTGCGGCGTAAATGCCTGCCCGCGCCAGCGTCTGCACAATCTGCCTCTCATCCTGTTCCGCTTCAAGGTGGACGTGGGATGGGATTCCTTCTGCCGTCAGACTCGGGCTTTCAAATTCAGGATGGCGGTTACTGCCAACAATATGCACGGGAAGCGGCAGCTCCTGGCGTAAGAGCAGCGCAACATTCTTGCCGCCGTCCCACAATCGCCCAACGGTAACAATATTTTCCTCCTTGCTCATGTGCGGATTGAACAACGCCGCGGTCCGCCCGTTGTGGACCACGGAAGTGGAATGCAGCGCACCGTAGTGAAGGTCGATCTGTTCCAGCATCCAGCGGGAGGGCGCAACCACGGTTGATGCTTCACTAAGTCCGCGGGCAACCACCTCGCGATACCAGCGCAGCCATTCTGTCTCTGGCGGGGTCTTGCCGTGAACGGACGTCCACCAACTGATCACGTCGCTATGCGCCACCACAATGCGCGGCAGGTCGCACTGCAGTGCGCCGTAATAATACTGGCTGAAGTGGAGCAGATCGGGCTTGGTTTCCCGAACGACGGCTTGCAGATACTGCGAGGACGCGGCCATGTCCGCTTCAGAATCGAGCATCCATTCCAGCTTGAAAGCGGTGGGGCGATAGTCGAGGTCCGCCAGACCTTCCATCCACTTTGTTTGTGCGGCGGTGGGAATATCGCCAAAGCTGACGAGCGTGACGCGGTCGCCGCCACGCACCAGGCCCGTGACCAGTTCACGCGTATATGTCCAAACACCGCCCAGCGTATCGGCGGTAATTAAGATATGCATTCTTCAAGTTCCTCAAGTGCGAGCGGTGCTTGTTCCTGGATGTCGCTGTAGCCCTTGGCGGCAAACATTGATGTGTAATGCCGGTGGGCGCGCTCCCATGCCATGTCATCGGGGGCGGCGGAAAATGTCTGCGTGTAAAGCGGACTTCCGGGAAAAGGAAACATCGGTACAGGCTCACTCACCCACACATCCCGTGACTTCAGCCTCTCCTGCCATTTGCGGATCGCTGCACGATCATCTCTCCCAGTAAGAATCAGGTTGGCCTGCACCCACGGAATGCGTCCACGGGCATAGACCAGCAATTCGGTGATCCTTTCCGTGTCCAGGCGGCAATTCTTGTGGAGGTCTTCACGCCCTTCATGAGTAATCGATTCCACGCCGCACTCCATGGAAATGCAGTGAGCGCGGCCCAGCAGATCCAGTGTTTCCTCCGTCCAAAGATCGATGCGCGTCTGGAAGCCGATTTTTACGGGACGGTGCGCAATCCCTTCCAGCAAACGATGCACGTTCTTGCCCACGCCAAAAATCTCATCGATGAAATAGATGTACTCGACGCCGCGCGCAATCAGCGTGTCCACTTCCTCAAGTACGGCATCCACCCTGCGTTCGCGAAATTTATTGCGGAAAAGCGTCTTATTACAAAACGTGCAGGCCCACGGACAGCCGCGGGCGAACTCCAGCTCCGCGCCAAGGCCGTGGTTATTCGCAAATACATGGTGACGGTGCCAGTGAGCTTCTACGTTGTAGTTGCGGAAGTCGAGTGGGCCCAATGCGCTCATTTCTGCGACTGCTGAAGCTGGGCTGATGTGGAATCCATCTTCATTCCTGAAACAGCATCCGGCAATTTCCTGCCAGGGCCGGGACGCAAGTTCCGCCAAAGTTTGATCGGTCTCTCCGCGCAGCGCAACATCGCATCTGGTCTTGCGGATCGTGGCAGACGGCGTGGCAGAGGGATGCGGCCCGATTATTACTTTGACTGCTTGGCTTTCAAGGCCCGCCAGCCACTCCATGGGAACACGCAGTTCAGGCGGGGGGCAGCGCCAGAAAAGATAAGACGGCGCGGTCGGCATCACCAGAAAATCCGGCGTGAACGCGCTCACGCGCCGCTTTGCCTCTTCCATGGACAGATTGTCTGTCTGCGCGTCAATGACCAGTGAATCGTGTCCTGCGGCAAGCAACTGATCGGCGGCAAACAACAGCTCCAGCGGAGTATGCGGATCGCGGCAGCCGAAGTATGTTGATCCTTTAAAGCTCCAATTGGGATTGAGCAGGGCAAACTTCATCCCACTCTCCCGGAGAACTCCGCCGCCAGCGCAAAGGGCGACATCCCGGACGCAACCGTGCGGCGATGTGTGGTGAGCACGCCGTGGTTCTGCTCCCAGAACTCGCGCAAAAGACGGACTGTCTTGCTTAGCCCAATCTCCGGCTTCCAGCCAGTATCACGGCGGAGCTTGCTGTTGTCAGTGACGTAAACAAGCTGGTCGCCCGGCCTGCGTTCATCTGACACGCATTCCAGCCGGTGGCCGGTGAGCAATTCAATCTCATCCATCAACTCCAGCAGCGAAATGGAATTCTGCGGCCCGCCGCCCACGTTGTAAACCTCAGTCCTGGTGGTTTCAATATTCTTGTGCGCGGCATCAAAGGCGCGGATGAGATCTTCCACGCAAAGCACGTCGCGGACCTGACGGCCATCGCCGTAAATCACCACGGGCCGGCCTTGCAAGGCGGAATAAACAAAGTGCGCCACCCAGCCCTGGTCTTCCGTACCAAACTGGCGCGGCCCGGCAACGCACGACATGCGAAAAACTACCGTCGGCAGGCCATAAATGCGGCCGAAATCGCGGACATATTGATCGGCTGCGCCCTTGGAGCATCCGTAGGGAGAGTGAAAATCCAGCGGCTGTGATTCTGCCGTGCCCGGGTGTCCGGGAATCGCATAACGTTTACCACTGACGACCGGCAGGCCCAGTCCAAGATCGCCATACACTTTGTTGG
>DATBCN010000731.1:0-8979 GCA_036270475.1 Candidatus Angelobacter sp.
ACCCATTTCTTGTGCAATATCCGCCGCATCTCGCTGCACCATGTAACTATATGAATCAAAGCAAGTTACAAAGTGCAGCGGGAGTTGGGCAAATCGGTTAAGTAATTGAAAAAACACTTGCACCCTGTTTCCGCGGGAGCAATTTGCACAAAGTTTTCCACAGTCAGCAAGGGAATCGATTCAGCTAATGGGTGTCTTTTCTGAAGTTTACCGTGATAAACGTTTCCACCTCCACGGCTTCTCCATTCAGCACATAAGGCCGATAACGCCATTGGCTCACTGCATCCGTTGCAGCGTGAATCAGCAACGGCGGCCCGCTGATTACGTTCAGACTCTGGATGCTCCCGTCGCGCGCGATGATGGCATGCAACTTCACCTGGCCCTGAACGCCGGTAACGATGGCGATATGTGGATAGACCGGCTCAACGCGGTCCAACAACTGCGCTTCACTCAGTTGGGAAACAATGCGCTTAGGGCCGAGCCTAACGGTTGTCGTAGTGGCTGGCCCGGTTGAAGGCAGATCGCTCGATGAGCGGTTGGGACCCACATAAGGTCCCGGAGGCGTGACTTCGTTGATGTCATTTGTCGTAGCCACATTCGAAGCAAGATGGATCGCGTTGGGATTGTTGTTCGCCAGAACAACGGTCTGTCTTGGCGCAGAATTCTCCTGGCCTGACGCGCGGTCCGTGGTTGCAGTAACCGGGCGCACCGGTTCAAGCGTTACCGGCTGAACTGGCGTATAGATGGGCACACGCGCTGAAACCGGAATGACTCCGGTTGAAAGCAACGGAACAATCACAAGGATTGCGGCAATCAGCGCTTCCACCGTAAAGGCAGTTGCCATGGGCCAGCGTTTGCGCCGTGATGACGCGGATGAAGATTCAAGCAGCGTATCTCCGAACATTTCTTCTCACCTCCAATGAAGTGATTGGACACCGGAGAGTAGTGGCGATGTTCCGCGAGTACTGAAAATAAAAAGGCCGCCGATGAGGCGGCCTGTTGTTTTTTCAGGAACTATTACGGTTTCTTCGGTGTCGGCGCCGGGGTAGCTGGCCGCGCCGGAGCAGTAGCAGGACGGTTGGCTCCTGCCGCGCCGCTTGACGGTTTGGGGGCGGGCGCACTCGCACCCGCGGGATTCGCCGCGTTGTAAGCGTCCACAAGTTCCTTGGTAATCACGGTCCCTTGCGTGGCCCACAACACGGGTGACGTCTGGGGATTGGAAACATCAAGGACAACCGCATAACCATTGGCGCTGGCGTACTTTTCCAGCACCGTGAGCATCTTAGCTCCAATGCGATTGATTACTTCCTGCTCGGACTGCTGGAACTCCGCCTGGGCATCTTCATAGTTGCGCTGCAGCGCTTTCTGCTTTGAATCAATGGACTTTGCCTTGCTGTTTTTTTCGTCGTCGTTCAGCTTGTCAGCCTGCGCCTGATATTGCTTTTTCAGGTTTTCGAGTTCGTCGTTCAGCCCCTTTAGTTCGGCCTGTTTGGGATTGAACTTCTGCTGCAGTGCGTCAATTTCTTTTTTGCCTTCGGCGCTCTCGCCAATGGCCTGCTGGATATTGACCACGCCAATCTTGGTGGGCACGGGACCGGCGTTCGCGGCTGGACTTGTTGCCGGAGCTGCTGCTGCTCCTTGCGCGAAAGCCGCCGCGCCTGCGGCAACACTCAGGCCAAGAATGACTGCCAGGGTTCGTGATTTTGCCATGCTCATGGGTTGCGTGCTCCTTGGATTCATTGCGGCGCTCCGCTCAGGGAGCGCCTAAAAAGCTCAGGGCTTTTTGGGTGCTGCCGCGCCAGAAGCCGGGGGACGTGATGCAACCGTGCCCGCCGGGCGCGGCGGATTGCCGGCTGCCGGCTTGGCGGCTGGTGCAGCCACCGGTGATCCTGCGTTGTAGGCGTCAATCAATTCCTTGGTGATGTTGGTCCCGGGATGCGCGTAGAGCACCGGGGTCTGGGGATTGGAGACGTCCATCACCACGGCGAAATTGTTGTCCTTCGCGTATTTCTCCAGAACCTCCAGCATCTTCTTGCCCAGGCGGTTCAAAATTTCCTGCTCCGCCTGCTGCACCTCATTTTGAAAGTCTTCATAGTTGCGCTGCAGCGTCTTCTGCTTTTCTGAAGCAAGTCTGACTCTGTTGCCGCGCTCATCCTCACTCAGCTTGTCGCCCTGCGCCTGGAGCTGTTTTTTCAGGTTCTCCACTTCGTCATTCTGGCCCTGCAGGGCTGCCTGCCGGGGTGCGAACTTTTGCTGTAAGGCTTCCAGTTCCTTTTTACCTTCATTAGTGTTGGCGATGGCGTCTTGAATACTCACAATGCCGACCTTGGTGCCGGAGGGAGAGCCGGCCGCGGGCGCCTGTGCGCGGGCAGCGTTGGACATGCCCAGGCCCAGTGCGAGTGTCACCGTAAGGACGCGATTATTGATGTGGCTTGCCATGGAATATTGGACTCCTTAGTGGTTGTTACGTAACTATTTCGTCGCGATGCACGTTTCCAATACTGATGAAATGCGTGAAATCTGCGGAGGGAACGGTAAATAAATTATAGGTTGTGCCTCCGGCAGCGTCAAACAAGGGTTTCTCCTTAGAACGTGGTGCTGATGGTGAATCGAAACGTCTTACGCGGCTCCTGCAGCCGGAAATCCGGCCCCAGATTTGCAATCGCGGACTGAAAAGTAAAATCACCCGCCGCCCCAACGGGGAACATGCTGCGTGTGATGGGGCTGGGTGAATGCACCAGAGTGTTCAATGTCAGAGGGTTCAACGCGTAATAAATACGGAACGGCTGCTGCACAATGGGCAAAAGCACCTGCAACTCCAGCCCGGTGGACATCCTGGGAACAAAGTTGGTGCCCGCAACCGGCTTCAGGTCTCCGCTAAACGGGATTGGCCCGCCGCCGGCGCATTGGAAGCCCACGATCGCCGGACAGCCGAAGATCGTGCTGTTGAGCTGGGTAAGAGAATCACCGCTGATCTTGAGTTGCGAATCGCGCGTGACAAAATCCATGCCGAAATCGGCGAAAGGAGCAAGCGTCACGGGACCAATCACTTTAATGCGATATTCAACGTTGCTGATAAACTGTGTATCGCCGCCAGGCAAAGTAATGTTGTTGACTGGCAGGGGAATGGTTACATTGCCGCGCCGCGGATTGCTGGGATCAATCGGAACTCCGCTGCCGTCTGGATTGGTCAGCGGGAAATTCTGTACGGTGCTTACAAACACATAGGGCGAAACCGTGCGCACGTCAAAGCCCCGCAGATCGTTTTCACCGCCCATATAGAAGCGTTGGTAGGGTGGGGCTTCCGATCCGCCAAAGCCGTTAATAAAGCTGGCTTGCAAGCGCACACCCAGCGTGTTCTGGTGATACAGCGGCTTCCATTCCGTAAACGCCACCAATGGCCGGTAGAACTTTACATTGCCGCCCAGTCCCGCAAATTCAGTGGAGAGATACAGGCTCTTGCCGCGGTGCGGACGGACAGGGCTGTCAATGGTGCTGAAGCTCAACGAAGGCGTAATGGAACTGGTAACAATGCCCTTGAGAGCGTCAGGGCCGGAGATGTTCCGGAAATTCAGCGTCTGGAACAGGTTCCGCGAAGCATCACTGAACGTGTTGATCGTGGTGGTGTCCAGCGAATAGGTAAGCCCCACGCGCTTGAAGGAATGCCCCAGCAGATAGCTTGAAGACGCCGTAAAACCGGTGCTGGATTGGTTGTAATTCAGCAACTGATTGAGCACGGACTGCGGCAGATTCAGGTTCTGGCCGGCGGTAATGGAAGCCTGGCGCGCCTGGTTGAAATCAAAGCGGCGACTATAGACGGTAAAGCCCAGAGTCAGCGGGCGGTCAAACATGTATGGCTCGGTAAAACCAAACAAGAGCACCCGTGAAAGGCTGCCCACATTGGCTTGCACCTGCAGCGTTTCACCCAGGCCGAGGAAGTTGTTGGTCTCATAATTCAGGCCGATAAACGACCCTTCCAGGCCGCTGACGCCGCCGGTAAGGCCGATGCTGTTCTTGCCTTTTTCTCTTACCTTCACGGTAAGATCGACCGTGCCATTCTGCGTATCCAGTTTGCGTTCGGTATCGTCCTCCGGTTTAAGGGCGTCAAAGTAATTCAACTGGTTGAGCCGCAGGACGCTGATGTCCCAGAGGCGGCTGTTGAATACCTGGCCTTCCTGCACCAGCAGTTCACGGCGAATCACGCGATCACGCGTCGTGGTGTTTCCCTGGAATTCAATGCGGCGTACAAAATATGGCTTGCCTTCTTCCACTTCAACGTTCAGCGTGATCTCTTTTTTCTCGTCGTCAATGTCGGTTGTCGGCACGGGCGTAAAGTCAATGTAGCCCAGTTCTCCATAGGCCTTGCGCAGATTGTCCAGGCCTTTGCCAATCAACTGCTTATTAAACGTTTCTCCATCCTTAATGGGAAAAACGCTGCGCAGCAGCACCGTATTGAGAATGGCCTTGTTGCCCTTGAATGTGATCGCCTTGAGCTTATATTTATCGCCTTCCTCAATCGGCACGGTGATGTCCATCACCTTGCCCTGGCCCTTTTGTATAAAAGGAATGTGGAGCTTGCTGGAGGTGTCGCGCAACTGGGTCTTGGGATCGTCCACCACGGCCTTAAAGTAGCCGTAAGTCTGCAGCGCTTCACGTACTCGTTCTGCGTCTTCTTCCAGCTTGGAAGCGTCAAACGTCTTGGCAAAAACGCCTTCCAGGAAGATCGACCGGGGAATCCCGATGGGATGCAGGTTCTTCATGGCAGTCCGCAGCGTGCGGCTCTTTACGTGTTTGTTGCCCTGGAAGCGGATCTTGCCGACTTTGACTTTGGGCCCTTCTTTGATGTTAAAGATGACCGACACTGACGCGGGAGGCACCTGCTGCACCTGCACGGAAATGGTGGCGAATTGGCGGCCGTGCTCTGACAGCAATTGCTGCAACACCACTTTCGCCTTGATCACCTTGGTGGGATCGTAAGGACTGTCCACCGTCAGCGGGACTTTGACTTTTTTGTAGCGTTCCAGAACGTCGCTGACGGAAACCGAATTCAACCCTTTGTAATCGATGGTGCGGATCGTGGGCTTTTCCCGGACATATATATGGATTTTCCAGCCTTTGGGCGATTGCTCGCGCTCCATGCGGACATCTTCAAAATAGCCGCTGTTCCACACGGAACGCAGATCGCGCTGCAGGGCATTCTCGTCATAGGTGTCGCCCGCGCGCGTGTAAATGCGGGACTTTACGGTTTCCGTGGGGATGCGACGGTTGCCGGTGACGTCAATGTCTTCAATGATTTGGCCAGCCTGCGGCGCGGCAAAAACCTTGGGAACCAGGCCGCATAGAAAAAGACCAAGGATCAGCGCCAAGGGCCCGATCCGCGCGACAAGCTTAGGACTGGTTTCCTCACAAAACAACGAAGCTATATGACTACCCTCAGACCAAGGTGGGAAAAGCCAGATTATACGGGAGTTATCGCTGAAGTGCCACTTGGACATGTCCCCTCGCCCTAAAAATCCCAACCCACAGAAAATCACTAACTTTCCCTGTGTTTTCACAATTGCATAAACTGATTTGTGTCCCGTCGGCTCTCTTCAGCCAAGCCGGATTGCCAGTTTGATTGAGAAAGGCCCGAGTACTTTCCAGAATCGCTTTTCGGGCGGTCTACTCCCCGGTATCTGGAACGCGCCAGATTG
This sequence comes from Candidatus Angelobacter sp., assembly GCA_036270475.1. Taxonomy (GTDB): domain Bacteria; phylum Acidobacteriota; class Terriglobia; order Terriglobales; family Acidobacteriaceae; genus Angelobacter. The sequence goes on from DATBCN010000731.1 coordinate 5,694, forward strand.
GGAAACTTGCATATTTTTTTACTCTCGCCGTTTTGTGGCCGCCAATAAGGAACCCGCTGAATTTCTGCTGACACCTTCGCGTGGGAAGGCTACTCTGGTTAACCCGGAGGTTTGCGTATGCAGAGATCTCTGATTTTGTCCCTCATCGTTTTGCTATTCACAGGTTCCACTTTGAACGGCCAGTGTCAATCAAGTCACCCGATTGAAGGAGACAAGAGAGGCCAGACGGAAAGTCCGCCTCCTGTGTTTGTTAGCAAAGCCGGAATCTTTCGACCCACACTCTCCATGCAAGCTGCGTTTAAGATCGCCGAAGCCTTCATTGAACACCAGCACATTGATATCGCACCGTACTGGTTATATCGATCCGTGTATATGGGGTTGGGGGATGAGAAAACCCCTCCCGAGAAAAGGCTCTATGGCTGGCATTTCATGTGGGTCAATGAAAAACCAGCTTTGGGTGATGATATTGAGATATTTGTTGACCTGGAGGGGAGGGTTTCTCGAATGCCTACGATGTAAAACACGAGTCCGGTTCGCTGCCGCGACAGAACGCTGCCCGCACCTTTAGCCAATCCGCTCAACTTCCACCAGGCAGGAGTAAAACGTGGCCCCGCCGCCGATGTCAGTCAGCGTTTCTGAGGTCAGAACGTTGATGCTGTTGCCGTCTGGAGCAAAACGCGCCGCGTTCAGCCGCGCCGCCACCACGCCCGGTTGCACCGCTCCGTTTACTCGCGCGCGCAAACGCACTTCTCCACGACGATTAAAGACCCGCACCCAGTCGCCTTCATTTATCCGGCGCAGCTGGGCGTCCGCCACGCTGATCTCCAGCAATTCAGGGTGCTCCATCTTCTGTATGGACGGAATATTGGTAAATGAACTGTTGAGAAAATTGTCGGCCTTCCGCGAAAGCAATTCCAGTGGATACTTCTTTGCCCCTTCAGCAAGCCGCGATTCCTCCGGCACAACAAAAGAAACCACCGGGTCCATTCCCCGTGCGGCCAGCTTTTCACTGTACAGCTCTGCCTTGCCGCTGGCGGTGGCGAATCCGCCTTTGGCAAACGGTAGAAATGGCCCTTCACCCAGATTCAACCGGATGTGGCCTTCTTTTTCCAGCCTCTCGCGCGTCATGCCTTCCATCCATTTTTCCCAGCCATTCGGGACCTGATGGTTCTCGCCCCTGGCCAGTGTGGCGTCAATCACATCGTCGGCATCCTGCTGGAAGCAATCGTCGGTAAATCCCATCCGCTCTGCCAGAGCGCGGAACATGTCAGTATTCGACCGGCACTCGCCCAGAGGCTCAATCGCCTGGTTCGATATTTGAAGATACGTGTGGCCATATGCTTTGTTCAGGTCCTTGTGCTCCAGGAAGGTGGTTGCGGGCAGAACAATATCGGCATAGCTGGTGGTGTCCGTAAAGAACTGCTCATGGACCACGGTAAACAAGTCCGGGCGCATAAAACCGCGGACCACATCATGATGATTGGGCGCGACCACGGCGGGATTGGAGTTGTACACAAAAACCGCCTTCACCGGCGGACCGCTCAGATGGTTGAGCGCCTTGCCCAGCTCTGACATGTTGACGACACGCGCGGGCCGTCCCAGCGGGCTTTTCTGCATCAGGTCGGGGCGCTCCAGGGCATGCATATTCAGATAAAACGCGCCGCTGGTGGAAAGTTGTATCCCGCCGCCAGCTTCAGCCCATGAACCAGTAATGCACGGCAGCATGGCGATGGCCCGCATCGCCGAGCCTCCGTTCTGTGAACGCTGCACACCGTAATTTACGCGGATCACCGCGGGCCTCACCGTGGCATATTCCCGCGCCAGCTTGCGAATGTCTTCCGCGCTGGTCCCTGTCCACGGGGCCACGCGCTCGGGCGGATACTCCTGCACGCGCTCCCGCAATTGTTCAAAGCCGAGTGTGTAGTTGCTGACATAAGCGGCATCATGAAGATTTTCATTGATGATTACGTGCATCATCGCCAGCGCCAGGGCAACATCCGTTCCCGGATTGATGGGCAGATACCAGTCCGCACTTTGCGCCGTACGCGTTTTATACGGATCAATCACTACCAGTTTGGCGCCTTTGCGTCGCGCTTCGGCAATAAACGGCCACAGGTGGACATTGGTTGCATGTATGTTCGCGCCCCAGGCAATGATGTATTTGGAATCACGGAACTGCTCTGGCTCGGTTCCAATGCTGCGCCCGGTTACGGTCACCATGCCGGCCGTGCCGGCGGATGCGCAGATAGTCCGGTCCAATTGCGAAGCTCCCAGACGATAAAAGAAGCGATGCGCCATGCCGGAGTAGCTCAACACGCCCATGTTGCCCGCATAGGAATAAGGAAGAATCGCTTCCGGGCCAAACTCGTCAGAAATATTCTTGAAGCGGGCGCTGATCTCCTCCAGCGCTTCGTCCCAGGAAATACGAGTAAAGTCACTCGCGTCGCCTTTGCCCTCGCCCTTGGGGGCCGTCCGCCGCATGGGATAAAGCACGCGCCCCGGCGAGTACACGCGGTCAAGGTACTTTGTTACCTTGGCGCACAGAAACCCCTGTGTGACCGGATGCGCTGGATCACCCTGCACTCGCGTTGCGCGCCCATCTTCCACCGTAACCAGGATCCCGCAGGCGTCAGGACAATCGTGCGAGCAGACGGCATGAACAACCTTCTTCATGAGGACATTATAGTTTTACCGGGCATGAATCGTTGCATTTTATGTGGGCCGTGGCAGAAAGCAAACGCCTTTCCAGACGAGCTGCGGCGGCGATTGTGAAAGCCCAAAAAGAAGGCGGTTTGGCTGTTGCTTCTATTTCCTTGTGGGAACTCGCGATGCTGTTCTCTCAGGGACGCATTCAAGCCTATGGGACCGTGGATGCGTCGGTACGACTGTTGACCGACGGTATTGTCATCAAGCCGATCACACCGGAAGTCGCCGCGATCGCAGCCCAGTTTCCACCAGACTTTCCTCGTGATCCTGCTGATCGACTGATTGCTGCCACCGCAAAATCCGAAGGGCTGGCATTTGGTGATGCGGGACGAGAAATTGAGAATGAGTCCGCTGCTTCAAACCATTTGGTAAATTCGCATTTTTTCTTTTACGCCAGTGCCCAGAGACCAGCCGAACACATCAGGCAGAAACCGAACGCGTCATGGAGTTGGCGCAGGTTTTCAGCGCCCGCAGATCGAGTTTGCCGGTGCCCAGGAAAGGCAGGGCGTCCACACGGAAGAACTGGTCCTTGCGCGGCTTCCACAGCGGCGGCAGGTCCGCGTTGGCAAGTCTTACCAGT
>DATBCN010000732.1:0-2663 GCA_036270475.1 Candidatus Angelobacter sp.
TCCCAAATACGTCGCTTCCTGATTTGTCCACAACGGTAGAAACAATGACCTCAATCAATGAGGGCAAGACCTGGTCGGGAGGGAAACTCTGTCCGGGTTTTACGTCCCAGCAGGCTGGAGTCAGAGTTGCGGGTGTAACATTCTGCTGGCATTGTTGAATGGGACCAGTTAGTGCGCCGGACCAACCTTTAAAAGACGGATTGGCTGCGAAGTATTGCCCATTAATGACCTGGCTCTCCCACTGCGCGCCCAAGAAGTTCACGCGTTGCCCGATCCTCAGGCCGCCGCTATTTCCGCCCCACAACACGAAGGGCATAGGCTGATAGATCTGCACCGGCGCAGTCCTGCTGCTGGGGCGATAGTTGGCGTCGCCGGCAAAGTTGATCTGTAGTTGGCCTGCTCCCGTCGGGAGCGCCGTGGCAAAGTTCAGCGTTGTGGTCGCGCTGCCATTTGTATCGGTCACCGCGGACGCGCTGATTCCGTTCAGGGTGAAAGTAATGGTCCGCCCGACAACTGGCGAGGTAGCCAGCGCATTGGTCAAGACCGCGGACACCTGTTGCGTCCCCAGTGCTGTAACCAGATTCGCTCCGGTGTAACGCAGAAGCGTGGACGCGGGAAGCACAGTAACAGACGTACTCAGTTGGGCCGCCTGATAATTCGCGTCGCCGGAAAAACTCATGTTCACCGTGGATTGGCCCACCGGCAGCGTCGAAGCCAGCACCACCGCCGTTCCGTTACCGTCCGTGGTCGCCAGGGATGTGTTTCCCGCAAAAGTGAGGGCAACGCCGCGTCCGCTAAGCGGATTTCCTGTGCCATCAGTCAACAAGACGGCCAGCCGCATGGTGTCGCCAAAAGAGACTGATCTCTGTCCTACATAGATCAGGCGCGCGGCTGCCGCGCTGGGATTGGCCGGAGCCGCACAAGCATCGGCGGAACTCCAGGTGGCGGTGGCCTGTTGCGACGATAGCGAACCGCCGCTCAGATTGTTCATCACCGCCTGAATCAAATCATTGCCTTGCGCCGTGCTGGAATACTGGATTACCGCCCCGCCAGTGTTGTCCGTTACACCGTTGAAGCTCTTGCCGGCGTTGGGACCGTTCAGCACATTCAGCTTGACCGGAACATTCGCCAGCGGTTGGTTCCCGGCATCATTGATCTGTACCGTCACCGTATCCTGGGTGCCCACTGCGTGCGGCGCGCCGTCTGTAATCAGTTGTACCGAACCGCCAGGAGTCTCCATGCCTGTGGTCCCGATCGCGCGCCAATCCAGAGATTGGTTGCCGCGGCAGCTTGAATCGAAGCCCCCGGTATCAAGCACGTGGGCCGTGTCGGCATAGTTCGTGCTGGTTCCAGCAACGGTGACAGTAATTTTAGGAATCCGTGTTTCGTTCTGGGCTAGTGCCGCTCCGCAGCCCGCGATCGGCGAAGCGCTGGTATTGAAATTTCCATCCTGGGTTTGCGTCAGGATCGCCGAGCCACCGGCGGGAACCGTAATGTTCTGCCAGAGTTGAAACACTGGCCCCGGACGTCCCAGGTCTACCTTCACGTTGTCCACAGTCACAGGCAGGTTGCCCGGATTATCCAGGCGAATTGCGCCCGCGCGGTAGGCCGTACCGCCGCCCACAAAATTCACCAATTGGTTCGCCGCGTCCCATGGCTGAGGGAAATTTGCGGAAGCCGAGCTGTTGTCGGCGAAGCCCACTGAAATTTGCAGCGGCGAATCCTGCGCCTGCAAAACGCCTGAATACAATCCCCCACTCAACGCGTTCAGGAAAAGACTGCCAGGAAGCGCCGGCGCATGGAGAGCAGCCAGTCTCGGCACTCCGGCAAGCGGCAATGATGGAGGATGCGCGAATTGTTTCGCGCGAACCTCCTCCGGATGAACCGCGATTGGAGACGACGCTTTGTGCGGCTTAGGAGCCAAAGCGGATGCCGCCGCTCCAAAATCCCATGAACGCACCCATTCCGCGCGAGGGGAATCAGCCGCATATGCCGGCAGTGAGCTCATTACCACGGCCCAGGCCAGAAGCACGCTGATCAACCGATAAACAAGACTATCGCGGCGAAAAGCGACAGCAGAACGTTGCTTTGGGGCGCAAGAATGGGCTCGCATGGAGAGATTCCTTTCCACAACAACAAGTCATCGAAACTTCTGGGGGACAACCTTCTCCATGAAGTGTTTGGGCAAACACTCCAAAAACAAAAAACAGGAACTCTGAAAAGTTGATAGGGTTTTAGCATTCAGGCCGGGCAGGTTCAAGTGAAAAACTTGTTATTTAACGAATTATTTCTACTTAGGGGGAAATAAACGGCTCCTAAATCTGGCCACACTGCCATTGTGATATTCAAGTCACGTCACGCGCTGTGTCTCGCCAAAAATTGAAACGCACCAGATTTGAAGCGCTTTGCTATAAATTTTGCCATGCTCTTCATTTGAAACAATTGCCTTTCCCCGCTTTACAACAACGGCCAGGTTCTCATCAGTCATCTTGTTGATTTTTCAGCAGGATTGGATCTGGGGGAGAGTACGGCTCGATGAATTTCAAGAAAAAATCTTAACAAAAGAAATTTGTTCGTGACATGCGGTGAGTACCTGTGCTTTTATATCGGGCACATTTTGGTTTCAAAATTATTTGGGTGCTCACGCGGTTATAGAGGTGTGT
>DATBCN010000733.1:0-4742 GCA_036270475.1 Candidatus Angelobacter sp.
TACCACGGCGTCGGCTCCAGTGGGCACGGCAGCGCCGGTCATGATTTCTACCGCCTCGCCGCTGGCCAGAGGAAGATCATAGGCGTCACCGGCGCGCACCTGCCCCACCACGCGCAGCGTGGTCATGCCGTTTTGGAAATCTAAATCCATGGCGCGAAGCGCAAAGCCATCGCGTGTGGCCCGGGGAAACGGCGGAAAGTCCCGGTCGGCGACCACCGGCTCCGCCAGCACGCGGCCAAGCGCCTGCAACAGCAAGACCTCTTCACTTTGGGCGGGCCGCGATGCAAGGAGCTGGCGGCCATGCTCCCGCACCACCGCATAGGCAGCTTCAAAACTCAGAACTCCCGTGGATTGCACAGCCGTATTCATAACCCTGATTGTAGTTCCTTCACGGCAGGACTGCTGCTACAAGGTTTTGCCAAAGAGGAGGATCGGCAGAGGGTGAGCGGCCCAGGGCGGACGCCAATCCATGCGGACGTCAATAAAGATTGAATGAAACCTCAATTCTCATTTCCATGGCCACCGGTTGGCCGTTGCGCTTTGCTGGATCAAAACGCCATGTTTTCACGCCTTCCATGGCGTTTTCATCCAGGCCCTGGCCGAGAGGTCTTTCCAGCCTGACCCGCGAGATATGACCTGTCTCATCGACGATGATGCTGAGGACAACAATGCCCTGGAATTTTGCCCTGCGGGCCTCTTCAGAAAATTCTGGCTCTGGCGTGTATGTGGCTCGGGGCGCTTTTACGTCATCGTTGCCGGGGTGATAGATCGGGCTGCTTGAGATGCCGTCAGAACGCCGAAGTTCGGGTTTTGCATGCCCCAAGGCTTCGGCTGCGTCCAGATAAAAGATGCGCCCCAGAAGAAACTGCGCTTCGTCAGCCGATTGAAGAGGCTGGTCCAGACGAACCTCAATTTTCAGGGACCGCCCCATAAGGATGATGACGGTTTTCCCCTTCTTCTTCTGGTCCGATATAGCCACCCTGCGGCCTTCCAGCCACAAGGTGTCTTTGGAGACATTGAGTTTTTCAACGTAAATGCCGCCGTAAGTAAGCCATGTCCCTTCAGGGCGCGCATGCAAAGGCTGGCCGCCAGAGTCAAATTTCATATCGCCATGAGCAAACGGGGTGCGGAGCGCAAGCACCTGCTTTTTATATTTTTGATTGAGAGCGTCTTTTATAGCATCGGCATGCGCCAGGGAGAGGTGCGCCAGGAAAAAAGTCATCAGCAGGAGGGATTTATTACGAATCATGGTGAAGATAGTGTAATGGTGCATTGGTAGAGTTCGCGTGGGAACCCTCGATTTTTGGGCAGTCGAAGCGCCTTGTTTACCGTCTTGGAGCAAATGGGACGAATCGCCCTATGGCGGCGTTGACATTATTGCGCCAATTTAGGTATTCTTAAGCCTTCGCTGCTCTGCAGTTGGCCCGCCTTGTGTCTTCCATTCAGGAAGTGTAAGTGGCGTCATCGAGCGGTCTTTCTTAGTGCTTTTATTCTCAGGAGTTTGGAAATGGTAACCCGTTTTCCAGGCGGGCAGGACATTGCGCGCAAATGGTTTTTGGTGGACGCCAAAGGGCAGACGCTGGGCCGGTTGGCTTCACGTGTAGCCAGCATTCTGGCGGGCAAAGAATCGCCCCTTTATACGCCGTTTATTGACGCCGGCGACCACGTGATTGTGATTAACGCGGAAAAGATCCGCGTGACCGGCATGAAGACGGAACAGAAGATGTATCGCCATTACACCGGCTTCCCCGGCGGACTGCGTGAAGAGCAGTTCCGCAAGCTGTTTGACCGGCGTCCGGACCGCGTGGTGCAGGAGGCGATCCTGGGCATGCTGCCCAAGAACAAGCTGGGCAAGGCCATGGGCAAGAAGCTGAAAGTTTATGCCGGCGATAAGCATGAGCACCAGGCGCAAAAGCCGGAGGCGCTGGAGTTGGCTGGTCGCAAGCAGGCATAAGCACAGGCAAGAGTGCCTGTGCCACATGAGTTCTTGCTGTAACCATCGCAGGCGAGGGCTGCTGCGGTCCACGAGCATGGAATTTTAAGCACAGCCGAGGGCGGCTGCGGTCAACAAAGAGTTTTATTTTTGGAGCGATTGAGAACAAATGGCTGAACAAGTTCAGTATTACGGCACCGGACGCCGCAAGTCGAGCGTGGCCCGGGTCTTTCTGCGTCCCGGCGATGGCAAGTTCACGGTCAACGGGCGCGAGTTTGATCAATATTTTCTGACGGGTGCACACCGCGTCGAGGTGAAGATGCCGCTGGTGACCAGCGAAACTACTTCCACCTTCAATATTACCGCCAACGTTTCCGGGGGCGGCATCAATGGTCAGGCCGGCGCTTTAAGGATGGGCATTGCCCGCGCGCTGCTGGAGTTCAACATTGAATTGCGCAAGAAGTTGAAGGCCGAAGGCTTCCTTTCCCGCGACGCCCGCGGCAAAGAGCGCAAAAAGTATGGACAAAAAGGCGCACGCAAGCGCTTCCAGTTCAGCAAGCGGTAACTTTTTCCAGGACGGCATGGGGCTGTCCTGTGTTTTTGTCTTTACAAAGTGCGCAGGCGAGGGCGTCTGCGGTCCACAAATCAAGATATCGAAGCACAGCCGTGGCGGCTGTGCCACACACGAGTTGTGAATCGATAAGTTTTCAGGTTTGCTCACCTGCCATGGCGTCCCGGCGGCAGATTGGGCGGTTGATAATCGGGACGAAAAATCTTCCCTCCCGCACCAACGGGAGCGGAGCAGGGAATAAATCCCGAGCGGGCTCGCATGTCGCGGAGGATGCAATTCAATAAGGAGGTATTTTGGCTAACATCACCATGAAAGAGCTGCTTGAGGCGGGTGTCCACTTTGGCCACCAGACCAAGCGCTGGAACCCCAAGATGAAAGAGTACATCTTTGGGGAACGCAACGGCATTTACATCATCGACCTGCAGAAGACGCTCAAGATGTTTAAGGACGCGAGCAAATTTGTGCAGGACGCCGCCGCGGACGGACGGACTGTCCTCTTTGTCGGCACCAAACGGCAAGCCCAGGACGCAATCGCTGAAGAAGCCGGACGCTGTGGAATGTTCTATGTGAACAACCGCTGGCTGGGCGGATTGCTGACCAACTGGGTCACCGTACAAAAATCCGTAAAACGGCTGAAAGAGCTCGACGAAATGGCCACGGATGGCCGTTACGAGCTGCTGCCGAAAAAAGAAGTCATCAAGCTGGAACGCGAGCGCAAGCACCTGCAGGCCAACCTGGCCGGCATCAAGAGCATGACGCGCCTGCCTGACGTGGTCTTTGTGATCGACTCCAACAAGGAAGCCATTGCGGTGAAGGAAGCCCGCAAGCTGGGTATTCCGGTGGTAGCCGTGGTTGATACAAATTGCGATCCCACTGAAGTTGACTGGGTCATTCCGGGCAATGACGACGCATTGCGCGCGATCCGCTTGTTTGCATCGAAGGTCGCCGACTCGATTGCCGAAGGCGTACAGGCCGCCACCGACAAGCAGGGCGCAGATATCGCGAGCGTTGCCGCACGAAGTGATGCGGAAGCCGCACCTGAAGCCAAGGCCGCTCCCACGTCCGCCGATCTGGCTGAAGAAGAGCAGTTGAACATGGAAGAAGTGCTGGGCGGCAAGGTGCGGAAAGCGCCGGAATCAGAAGCTCCGGCTGAAACGCCGGCCATGGACGTGGCAAAAGCGCATTAGGCTTCAATTTTGCCGCTTCGCTCCACGCCGCTTGAGAGTGTTCCTAGCCGAGTTATTCTCCAGCGCCTGACACAGGCGGCTCGGCACGCAGTCGGCGTCCCACCCGGTGTCGCCGCAAATTTGCTAGGGCCTGCAAGCGGCAATTCTGAGATGTTGTCCCGCGAGAGCCTTCGCGGGGAAGTTTTATATAAAAGGGTATTTATGAAGACGGAAGGAACTATGAGCACTACGGCAGCCCCAGGCGATAACGACGGCAAAAAGCCAAACATCACGGCAGAACAAGTGCGCAAGCTGCGCGAACGCACCGGAGCGCCCATGATGGATTGCAAGAAGGCGCTCGAAGCCTGCAGTGGCAGCGAGGAAGAGTCGGTCGACTGGCTGCGCAAACGGGGCACGTCCATTGCGGCCAAAAAGGCGACACGCGTGACGAGTGAAGGCTCGGTTGCCAGCTATATCCACGCCGGAGGCAAGATCGGCGTGCTGGTGGAAATCAACTGCGAAAGCGATTTCGTGGCCCGTACGGACGACTTCAAGGACCTGATCAAGGACGTTGCCATGCACATTGCGGCGGCGGACCCCAAGTTTGTCCGCAAGGAAGATGTCACGCCCGAGGCATACGAAAGGGAAAAGGAAATTTATCGCGCGCAGGCGGCAGCAACGGGCAAGCCGGCCAACGTGGTGGAAAAGATCGTGGAAGGCAAGATGTCAAAGTTCTACGAAGAGGTCTGCCTGCTGGACCAGCCTTTCGTGAAGGAACCCGGCATCAGCATCCACCAGTTGATCGCCAGCAAGATTGGCAAGCTGGGAGAGAACATCTCAGTCCGGCGTTTTGCCCGCTTTAAAGTGGGCGACGTAGGCGAGACTATCGCAATTACCATGCCACAGCAAGACCAGAAAGCGGAGTAGGGCAAAGGCTATTTATCAGGTAAGAGCGGCGACCTTCAGGGTTGCCGCTTTTGCTTTTGTGGGAAGCTAAGACCGGGGCAGGGCAGAAAAGAGGCAAGCCGCGAATCGCTCGAATGAACACGAATTAAGAATCAGGAAAGTTTGT
>DATBCN010000734.1:0-1916 GCA_036270475.1 Candidatus Angelobacter sp.
CGTTTCTTCTATCTTGGCAAGGAGAAGCATGCGCCCGCCGGGCGGATTCAGTGCCGCTATGAGCAACCCATGGTAGCGTCGCGTGTTGGCGCCAGCAACCGTGCCACAGGCAAACCCGCCCAGCCCATTGGTCTCCAGCCATTCGCGGCCAAGGCCAGCTTCCAAGTCGGTACAAACGCTCTTGTCAAAACTGATCACGGCAGATCATCCTTGGTCCTGGCAGTAACGTGACTTGTAACTCACCTTGATGGTCTCACGGGGCCTCAAACTGGTTGCAAGCCTCAGGATAACTCTCATACCTTCCGCCCGAACCGGTGTATCTAAAGTAGACACGTAGCGGGCGTCAATTTTGCTCCGTCCAAGAGGCGACTGGCCATTGTTGCCCCCGAGTGGTTGCCGCCGAGTGCGGCACAGTGGATAAGCAGCCCAAAGATAAGCAGCCCAAAGAGGTTCCTGCTTTGCTTTATTCTGGCCACCAAACGTATCAGGGCCTTAAGCAGTTAGGGTGAATAGAGCTTGCGAGCTTCTCCCTGGGAAAGTCAATTTCATAAAGCTGCAGAGCGCGAGAGAGCGTCAATACATTGTTCCGCCATTTTCGCCGCGCCGGCGACGTTGGGATGTCCTACAGCTGAAAGGTGGCACTGCCGCTTCTGCAGTTCGCCCGCCGCCACCTGCTCACACGCCGCCCGCCGTTCCGCTATGGCTTCATCCGGCGCCTTGCCCAGATCATTCAAATCCAGTTCCCAGAGCAATGACTGTGCGGCAAAAGCCGCGTTTGTCTCGTCCAGGCCTGAATCCACAAAGGTCGCCCGCATCTTGCCGCCCGCGCGATTCACCTGTTCCACGGCGCCGCGCATCACTCCTATGGAAAGCTTCCAGAAGCGCACACAATGCTCAACCAGCTCATTGCGGAAAATATCCGCGTCGTGGACCGGGGCAAATTGCACTCCATGCACCAGAGAAAACAGCGCCTCAACTCCCGGCGCCGAGCTTTGATGGCTCAGCGCGGGATAATATCCCAGCACCAGCACACGCGCGTTGGTGAACTTACCGGTGGTTTGCTGCAACAGCGTTAGCAAGTCCCGCCCGCAATAATTGCGCGTATGCAGTTCAAGCTCAAACTGCGGGATCATGGGATTAAACACCCGCTGCACCTCCACGTCATTGATGCCGCCATTCATCAGCACCCAGGCAACGTCAGCCGGGTCGCCGGCAAAATTTTCCAGTTGCTGCAAGATCGTGGGGAAAAAGCAAGGCACCTCTCCCGACGGCATGGTGACCGTATATGAATCGCGTATGCCGATCTTTGCGCCTGAATGTGCCAGCATGGTCATTTGCGCGCCCAGATGCCGCGCCACTATGCTGGCGGTTTTGTGCTTTTCCGCCAGCCCCTGGCCCCAGACCACCGAATCACCCATGACGAGAAGTGTGCTCATGCTGGCCGCGCCAGTGTACCAAGATTTTGTGGCCAATGAAGCCCGGAGAGCCGGTACAGGAACCGTATGCATCCGGCGAGCCGCAATCGCGGCCGTGATGTTAGAATAACCACTGCCATCCTCTCTGTAGGCCCGTAGCTCAGTTGGTTAGAGCGCTTCCTTGACACGGAAGAGGTCGATGGTTCGAGTCCATTCGGGCCTACCAGCAAAACTCCGGCCTGTCCACGCCCAGGCGTTCCCTCGTGATAATCTTAGGTGCAATTTCAGGCACCATCGCTTAAGCCGCTGGCGCAGAATCGAAGGCCCCAGAAGGACCCAAATGAATCCCGGACAGCTTGTCCTGGTCACGCTACAAAATCCGCGAGAGAAATTCTGGGGCGTCCTGCTGGCCTTGACGCCCGCGGGAGCCAGCTTGCGCGGCGTGGACCTGCAGTCCCTGGATGATTTCACCCAACTGGTCAAAACCGGCGAGGCCACCAC
>DATBCN010000735.1:0-1919 GCA_036270475.1 Candidatus Angelobacter sp.
GGCGCAAACTCGGCCCGTATGACGGAGAGCAGGAGCGAGTAAAAGCCATCCGCGGCAGCGGCTACGTCTATCTGCTTCCGGGAGAGCAGCAGTGAAATACCGCAGTCTGTTTTTGAAAATTTTCATGTCATTCTGGCTCACGATGGCCTTGACCATTGGAGTGCTGACGTTGATGTCGCGCATTTCAAACACAGAGTCACTGCCGGAACGCGCGAACCGCGGCCCCATAAGGGAAGGACTTACTCTTTATTCCGAGGCTGCCGTCCGCGTCTATGAGCATGAAGGAACCAAGGCGCTGGATGAATTTGTCCGCCGCTCATTGCAGGAATCCGGAACGGAGATCTTTCTCTTTGACGCCGCAGGAAAGCCGCTTGCATCCGGCAACGCGGAGAGCGTGGCCACGTTTGTAAAGGAATTGCAAGCGAACCCGCAGGACCAGCCCCCGCGCCTCTTTCCATTGTTCAGCGGGACTTCAAGGGCGACGTGGGGCAGATTTGTTGTATCCGCCAACGGCAAGCCGTACATATTCATTGCCCGCTTTCGACAACCCGGCGGGCCACCTCCATTCTTTACAGCCCCACGCATTGCCGTGAGTATTCTGATTGCCGGCGCGGTATGTTACCTGCTTGCGCTCTACCTGACTTCGCCGGTGAAGAAGTTGAAGGCCGTGGTGCAACAATTTGCCGAAGGCAACCTTGAAGTGCGCGTAAGTCCGCAGTTGAGAAGGCGCCGCGATGAGCTGGCCGATCTTGGACGAGAGTTCGATCACATGGCAGAGCGCATCGCCGCGCTGATTTCGGCGCAAAAACGCTTGCTGGCGGACATCTCTCACGAACTGCGCTCACCGCTGGCCCGCCTTACCGTGGCCCTGGAACTGGCGCGCAAGAATACAACAGGCAAAGGCATTGCCGCCCTGGACAGAATCGAACTTGAGTCCGAGCGGGTCAACACTCTTGTGGGCCAGTTGCTTGCGCTTACGCGGCTGGAGAGCGGTGCGGAACGCGTTCCGCCTGAATGCGTGGCCTTGGAAGAGCTAGTGCAAGAAGTAATTGATGATGCGAACTATGAAGCCAAGCCGCTGCACAAGGAAGTTAAGGTGCTGCAGTTGGCGGCGTGCCGTGTGCGTGGAGCGTCAGAGCTTTTACGCAGCGGAGTTGAGAATGTGGTGCGCAATGCCATCCGCTACACCGCTGAAGGAACGGCCGTGGAGGTCTCGTTGACGTGTCCACCGGGTTCCGCCGTCTTGACGGTGCGTGACTACGGGCCGGGCGTCCCCGAAGCGGAGCTAACGCACATCTTTGAACCGTTCTATCGCGTAGGCGAAGCGCGTGAGCGCTCCAGCGGCGGCGTGGGACTGGGCCTTTCCATTGCTGACCGCACGGTAAAGCTGCATGGTGGTTCAATCCGCGCGGAGAATGTAACGGGCGGCTTGCTGATTACTATTGAATTGCCAGTCTCTTCGGCTACGGCTGTGGTGCAGCCCGCCGCCGAAAAGATGCCGGTGGCCTAAGAAAGCGGCCACAACTCACGCCGCTTTTTCTCCCACATCATCATCGCTCGTGGTAAACGCGCTTCAGCAGTTGCCAGGGCGTCAGGCCGCCGAGCTTCCACGGAGAGGCATGCTCTTTAGCTGTGCTGGTTTGCTGTCTGTCTCCTGGCCGAGTTTGTGAAGGCGCATTCCCGGTTCCGCCGAGTCCGGAAATATCTGCTTTCGTAAAATTTGGATGAGTTGCAGGCGGGAAGGGAAACTGCCGGCCAGAGCCGGACAGATTTATTCACCCTGGGGGAGTAGAGCGGAACAACAAGGCCCGATGTGCTTTACCGGCAATCTTTTGTGGTTGCAAAAGATGCCTGCTTAACCCGCCGGTCCCTGTTACTTCCATCCACTCCCATCAGGGTGAGAGAGAAAAGAATGAATA
>DATBCN010000736.1:0-3194 GCA_036270475.1 Candidatus Angelobacter sp.
TCTTTGCACGAATACTGACACATGGGAGAAACCACAATGCGGTGCGCCAGTTCCACGCCGCGGAGCCTGAGAGGATCGAATAAGTGGGCCATAAGATAACGGATAATTGTAATTGCTCATGCGGGCACTCATCCGCTATGCAAACTGTTGCATTCCCTAAGGTGCATGAACCTCGGAAGTAGGGGCCTAGGAAGTTTTGCCAGTTGTATTTTTGCGCGAATTGAGTCAAATTTGGCGCATGGCGGAGAAACGCTACAAAGACGAGTGGGGAACAGGGGCCCGCGAAGGCTACGAAGATCGCGGCACATTCAGGCCGCCGCGTACGCGCCAGGTAGAACCCGGCAGTCCTCTTTTGCGATGGCTGGGCGCGGTGGCGATTGTCGGCGGAATTTGCTGGGGTGTTTATCTGACAACGTCTTCCGGCAATGCAATGGCCGCGTTGCAGCAGAACCATGGCCCAGTGGCGATTGTTGGCCTGGGAGCAATCGCGTCCATCGCCGGTAAGTATTTGCGCGCTTAGGTTCTGGAATGGTCCCAACGCCGCGCGGCTTCAATGTCCCGCATAATATCCATCTCGCGCCTGCACGGCCAGGTCTTTGTTTTTCGTCTTCAAGCTGATCTTGTGGAAGCTGCCTTCTGCGTCCGCGGGTTCCGGCGTGTATCCCAGGTTGTATTGGTTGCGTAGCTCTTCCGCTATTGACTCATAAATTTTTTCGATCGGATGTTTTTTTGCAACCTCAAACATCCGTCCGCCCGTCTGTTTGGAAATCCGCTCCAGAACCTTTTTGCCATCAGGGCGCTCTTCCTGCGGATATCCACGGCCACCGCCTCGGCGGCCCATGCCTCCGCCAAACCCTCCGCGCCCGCCGAAGGCAGAGTGCTCATGCTCATCGTCGGTAAACAGAATCGCATACACAACCGTGTCAGCCTTTTGCGCGCTCTCAATGGCCGCATCCAGATTGAGTTTGCTGCCGCGGTCCACGCCGTCAGAAAGAATGATGAGCGCCTTGCGGCCCTGCTGTTTTTTCATCAGCTCGTCTGAGGCAAGATAGGCTGCGTCATAGAGAAGAGTGCCGCCGCCTTCAAACCCACGGCCCATGGCGTCCGCCGCCGCGGCCTCCCGGATATCCAGCGCCATTAGGTCCGCGCGGTAAAGTCCATGTAAATAATAGGTTAGGAGCACTTTGCGATGGCGGAAAACCTGGCCTCCGAATTCTCATGAACGTGTTCAAAATACCCCTTGACTCGACTCGCAAACGGAGCTATCTTGTTTTTGAACAAGTTCAAAACACCGTTTACGAAAGGATTTACACCATGCACAGCACAGAAACCACAATCGTCGTCTCTTATCTTCTTTATCTCCTCATCAGCGTTACCCTTACCATTTGGGTGGCGCGCACCCTGCACAAACGCGGCGCAATCTTCCTGGTGGACGCGTTCCACGGCAACGCCGAACTGGCCGCCTCGGTGAACCACCTCCTCGTCGTCGGCTTTTATCTCATCAACATTGGCTTTGTCACGTTGGCGCTCAAGAGCGACGCGCAAATCACAAGCTCTCGCGCGGCGATTGAGCTGCTGAGTGACAAACTGGGCTTCGTTCTGCTGGCGCTGGGCGGAATGCATTTCTTCAACCTGTTTGTCTTTTCGCGGATTCGCGCCCATGGACAGCACAATGTAGGTCTGCGGCGGCCTCCCGTCGCGCCCGACGCGGTACTGAAAGTGGCGGTGCCGCGATAAGCCGTTCACGCAGTGCATCGCGCTCAAAAGACCGGGCCGCTGCGCATCGAAGCATGAATCTATCGACCGCCGATTTACCAAAAGAGGGTGAACCATGGAAAAACTCTATGTGCTATATGATCCAAAATGCGATCTGTGCGAACGGCTGAAAGACTGGCTGCTGGTGCAGCGTACATGGCTGGGACTATGCATGGTCCCGGCCGGTTCAGAGAAAGCGCAAAAAATGTTTCCTGAGTTGCAGCAGATAGCCACGTGCAATGACCTTGTTGTGGTGAGCGACGACGGTCAGGTCTACCTGAACAATTCAGCCTGGATCATGGCGCTTTACGCTCTCGAAGACTATCGTGATTGGGCCTGCCGTTTGGCGCATCCCATGATTGCGCCATTTGCGCGGCAGGCTTTTGAGATGATTTCCAAAAACCGCCTCACTATTTCCCGCTGGCTGGGCCACTATGAGCCGGACGAAATAGCCGGCGAACTTAGCCGGGTTCCGCTGGCGCCATGCGCTGCGCCGGGCGAAACAGTATCGGATTATTTGCGATGAATGTGCCTGCAATGAAGACCCGTCCTACGCCGCGCGCGGAAGATACGCGCCGGAAGATCTATGAAGCCGCCATGGAACTCTTCCGCGAAAAAGGTTTTGAGCTGACCACCATGCGTGATATCGCTGCCAAAGCCGGCGTTGCGCTGGGCGGCGCTTATTATTACTACTCGCAAAAAGAAGCCATTGTCCTCGCCTTCTACCAGGAGATTCAGGAAGGCAGCCACCAATCCATTCTTGAAGCCCTGGCCGGACACAAAAAGCTGAAAGACCGTATCCGCTGCGTGATTGAGAAGCGCCTGGAGTTGCTGGCGCCCAACCGCAAATTCTGTGATGCGCTGTTCCGTCACGCACCGGACAGCAAGGACCCGCTCTCGCCCTTTAGTGAAGAAACGCGTCCCATCCGTGAACGCGCCATTGAACATTTGCGCATCGCCCTTGAAGGCGGTGACGTAAAAGTCCCCGCCGACCTCAAACCGCAGCTTCCTTACCTGCTCTGGCTCTACCAGATGGGTCTGATCCTGTTCTGGCTCTATGACCGCTCTGAAGGCCAGCAGCGCACGCAAAACCTGATGGAAAAAAGCCTGGGACTGCTGGTCACTTTGCTCAAGCTCTCCGGCCTGCCGCTGATGAAGCCAGTGCGCAAAACCGCGCTGGAACTGGTGGCGACGATTGCGCCGTAAAAGCGACAGGACATTAGCCCAGCGTTAAAAAACAATCGGCTCCGGCTTTAAACAATCGGCTTCGACCCACGTCAGAGTGGACTGTCCAATTCCCCCGATCACGCGCGATCCCGGCGATTCTTTGTGGCTTTACCCGATTCGAAGTCAGCGTTGATTTTTTGTTTTCAATTGACACTCGCTAAGGGCTAAGTGCTAATGGCTTGTTTTTTGGCAATTCCGGCGATTTTGGCAAT